>JAFYDO010000079.1 GCA_017544745.1 Treponema sp.
CTTAAATGGTTTAAACTCTCTACCGGTTTCGTGGAAGAACTTGGAGAAAAATTCGTAGTACTGCAGCCTTATAACCTGAATTGCTACGATCATTCCTTCAAGTACGATTATAATTGCATTTCCTATAATAAGAATTGCAATACCCGCTATACTTGCCTCTCCGCCAACCATATTTGTAAGGGTAAGAATCAAAAAGTCAAGAACTGCATGCGAAAGTGCAAAAGCACCTACACGCACAAAGCTCACGGTATTTGAAAGATAACCCGAAATTACTTCTATGAGTTCTACCACTCCCGAAATCATATAAGTTCCAAAGCCATTTTCCAGCAGAGGCTTACGACCTGCAACCAGATTTTCAAACGGTTCTGCAAAGGCAGCAAAGAACAAAGACACTCCAATTACAATCCAGTCATAAACTGCAATTGAATGATGGAATACTGCAATGCGCACAACCATTATTACTACATACCAGAAGAACACTGCTCCGGAAAGTCCGTTCTTTCCAAAAAAGGCTTCGTCAAAACGGCGGCGCATAATGTTATTTATAATATTTACTATAAGACCAATCGTATTGATTATAAAACCAATTCCAACTGCAACTCCAAATACTCCAAACATTGCAATAATGGAAGAAGGGTCGCTCGAAGGCATCATCTTTAAGATTGGAGCATGAGGTGTACCAAAGAGTCCTGTCACCCATTCAGAAACTGGCTCCAGCAGAGTTTCGTTAGAGAAGAACTCACCGGTCAAAAAGCCCATGATTGAGCTTGAAATACCAATTGCGATAAAAATAGGAGCAAACTTGTTCCAGCCGCCTACCTTAATAACTTTGGCAGCCATTAAGATTCCCATAAGCAGGAAAACGAGACCCTGTCCAAGGTCTCCAAACATAATGCCAAACAGCAGCGTAAAGAAAACTGCTACAAAAGGTGTCGGGTCAATGGTACCGTAAAGCGGAGAACCATAACTAAAAATCATGCGTTCAAAGCTCTTTACAAAACGGCCGTGTGTAAGCTTTACAGGAACCTGCTCCTTGCCGGACATTACAGAAGGAACTTCGAGCGGTGAATAAACACGGATGGCAATGCGGCCCTGTGTTATATTATCCAGCTCCTTCATATATACTTCTGTTTCTGCCAGCGGAACCCAGCCGGTTATTCTGTAAACAAGCTCTGTTGCTTCCAGGTTGCGCTCTACATCAGAAATCTGAACTCCAATTGCAAAGAGTTTAATCAGTTTATGAATTGCAGTCTTATGTGTTTCTGCAAAATTAGCACGAGTCTGTTCCAGCTCTTCATATTTTTTCTGAGCCTTGTTTTTCTGTCCCAAAAGTCCTTCAAGAACATCCTCGGGAACTCCCTGAAAATTTTCGGGGATTTCAAGTGCAACAAAACCAAGCTTTTGCAGAACAAGGTCTACTTCGGCACTGTTCTTTTTGGAAGCAGCTACAAGGATATGAGATTTATCTTCGCCAAGGGCAACTACAACTGCTTTTACTCCAAGCTGTTCCTTTACCTGGTCAAAACCGCTGGCATCAATTTTTCCAACACGCAGAGCCAGGAACGAAAGATTGTCTATTTCCGAAAAAGATACTTTAAGATTTGCAAAAGCAAGCGCTTCCTTGTAAGCATCAGAAGCTTTTGTTACTTCGGTAGCGGCGGCTTCCAATTCTGTTTCGAGGTCGTTATAGGCTTTAAGAATACGACCCGCATCCTCGCGGTCTTTGGCAGAAGGAGCTGCAATTTCCATGGCTGCAAACTCTTCATCAGACAGCGGAATATTAAGATTTACAGAAGCATTTCTGAGACTTGTATAAAAATTAGAATCTACATCAAAGTCCTTACCCGAGTTTTTAGGAGCAACAGAAGTGTCCTCCTCCCCCAGCTTTGACTGAAATTGAAACGATTCTTTTTTTCCAATATATTCGAGCACCGGAGCAATGTCCTGTTTAAGAACCATAAGCTCCATGAGACGCATTTGTGCCGGTTTAGCCATTTATTCCCACAGCCTCCATTGCCTCATTTGAGCTTATGTTCAGGCGCAAACCTTCTACGGCCGTCCTTATACAGGTAAGCTCATACGCTTTTATTTTGAACCATGCTGCAAGTGCCGCACCTTCCATTGTATATTGATGAAAGATATGGTTTGCAAACACAGCCTGATGTCCTGCATATTTGCGTTCAATCCAGACAGGATCTACGCACCAAAGCTGACCGGGTTCATAAGGATTAAGAAACTGCGAATATTTCCAGTTTTCCCAGTCGGCATAATTATGTACATCAAAACCAAGAACCTTTATTGCAGGTCCCGCAACAGGATCATTTTTGTCTGCCCTGTCTGTTACATAAAAAAGATTTTGAATAATCTGATCGCGCGGCATTTCGTAATAAAGCTCAAGGCGAAGTGCCCACACAATATTTTTAATTACATATTCATCAAGAAAAAGCTTTTCGTGTGCAACGCGGTCGTCGCCATGACATTTTTGAATTGATTTCCAGCACTGTCTTAAAAGTTCAATATCGGCAGCGGTGTCTGAATAATCGGTTTCAAATATTTTGAGCAGGTCGGTAAGGATTGCAGGCGGACAATCAAACTGATTTAAAAAATACTGATACTGCGACAGGAATCTTTGAGAAGCTTTTTCTTCTATCTGCTGGGCAAGCATTGCTTCGGGAACAAGAGGTGCGGGTTCCTTAAAAAGCAAGTCCCATAAGTCTGCAAGAGATTCGGGCGCAAAAAGAAGAGAAGCGCGGGTCTTTACAAAGGATTTTTGCAAAAGTCCCGCAGCCTGAGCATAACAAAATGCAAGTGCAGTTGAATTATCCATTAGACCCCCAGAATACCGTTAAGGACTTTGTTGAACTCCTCGTAGTTTCGCGGACTGTCATTAAGCTGGGTCTCAAACTGAATCATTTGTTTTGCATGTTCTGATTTTTTGTTTTCCAGAGTCTGTTCATATTCATTCTGGAGCGAAGCAGCAATTTCTTCGTACTTTTGTTTGAATTGTGAATTAGCCTGATTACGGGCCTGTGTGGTGCGAGAATCTGCTTCCTTAACTGCATCGTCAATTAAGGAGGCAGATTCTTTTTCTACTGCAAGCAGATGCTTTATTACGTTTATCTCTTCCTGCATTTTATTTCAGATAATATTTTTAATTATTCAGCAGCTTCTTCTGTTACTACAGCTTCTGACTGTTCTGATTCTTCCCACCAGTTTCCACCGCTCAATGTAGATTCATCAAGGATTTCTTCTTCTGGAATAGAATCAATCAAGTTGTCTGTCTTTGGCTTTTTGTTTACAAGTGCAAGACCAAGTGTAAGTACAAAGAAAAGAACAACCAATACACCAGTAGCTCTTGTAAGAACGCTTGCAGAATGAGAACCAAATGCAGCAGTACCGCGACCGCCCAAAAGTCCACCCATTCCGTCTTCATTATCGCTCTGAATTGCAACTAAAAGTACCAGCAGAACGCAAATAATGATAAAGAAAACCAAAAGAACAATACCAATTGTACCCATTTTATATCTCCAAAATTAATAATCGAATAAGTTATAGTATTTTAATGAAAAGTGGAGGTTATGTCTATAGTACACAAATAGGTACGAATGTCTCAGCCTTAAGAGAGGCCCCACCAATAAGACCACCGTCAATATCAGGCTGTGCAAGAAGCTCTGCAGCGTTAGAAGCCTTCATAGAACCACCGTACTGGATGATTGTTTCGTCGGCAACCTGCTGGTTGTAAAGCTTTGCAATATAAGCACGAATAAACTTGTGCATTGCCTGAGCATCTTCTGGAGTAGC
>JAFYDO010000080.1 GCA_017544745.1 Treponema sp.
CAACTACCGGGAGCCCTTCTTCGTAACCAAGACGTTTTACAAGCCGCAGCAAATCTGCATCCTTCATTTCGTCGGCAATTAAAGTATAGCCAAGAAGACAGCCGCTTACAGCAAGGAAGGTATGAAGCGGATTCAGGCAGGTACAAACCTTCATCTTTTCTACCTTGTCTACGGTTGCGCGGTCTGTAAAATAAAGACCTGCCTTTTCAAGTTCCGGGCGTCCGTTAGGAAAGTTATCTTCGATTACAAGATACTGGCACTCCTCTGCATTTACAAAAGGAGCTACATAAGTTTTTTTGCTGGTAATTACAGGTTCAAGCTGTTCAATTCCGTCGTCGGCAAGAATCTTTTCAATTTTGGCGTCAGGGCGCGGAGTGATTTTATCTATCATTGTCCAAGGAAAGCTAACCTTTGAAGCATCGTTTACATAAGCAGCAAAGCCCGGCTTACAAACACCACGCTTTTCCCATTCCTGCGCAAATTCATTTACAGCAGCATAAAGCTTGTCTCCGTTATGTGAACAGTTATCCATGCTTACCATTGCAACAGGAAGTGCTCCGTTTACATAACGCTCGTGAAGCAGTGTCACTACCTTACCAATATAAGATTTTGGAAGTACAGGGCCTGCTGCAAAATCATCTTCTACGCCAGGCATAAATACACCGGCAGCATTTTTTAAGAGGTAACCCTTTTCGGTAATTGTAAAGGTAACCATCTGCAGCGATGGAGTTCGGAAAATCTCACACAAGCGTGCCCAGTCTGCTTCGTTATCACTGTCGGCAGCAAGCGCTTCCATAATGGAACCTACAACTGTTTTTTCTACAGAGCCGCTGGATTTTAAAGTAACAAGTGCACCAATGTTGTCGTGCGGACGATACATCTTTTCTATAATTTCGTAGTCGTAACCTTCGGCAACAACAAGACCGCGGTCAAGCACGCCTTTGTTCAAAAGCTCCTGAACAACGTTTGCCTGGAATGCACGGAAAATATTTCCTGCTCCAAAATGAATCCAGAACGGATTTGCACGGGTAGCAGCTTGTACAGCCGCACGATCAAACTTTGGCAGAGAATAGCCCTTGCCTTCCCACTCTGCAGTATTTTTAATTCCATCAATTGTAAGTTTCATATTAAAAGTCCTTGTCATCCCGAACTTGTTTCGGGATCTACTTATACAATGTCACACCGCTGCGGTCAATTGTTTTTTCGCAGGCTTCCCAAAGGCCCTGAAGGTAAGTTGCACCAAGAGCGCGGTCATAAAGTCCGTAACCCGGCATTGCCTTTTCACCCCAGATCATGCGGCCATGGTCAGGACGGATAACTCCGTCAAAGCCTGTTTCGTAAAGGGTGCGCACAATTTTGAACATATCAAAGGTTCCGCAAGCCGAAAGATGTGCCGACTCCTGAAAGTCCAGAACAGGATCATCAATTGCAGTATTGAATTTAAGGTTGCGTACATGGGCAAAATGAATGCGTCCCTGGGCAGCCTTAATAAATTCACAAAGATCGTTTTTGCGGTTGGTGCCGTAAGAGCCGGTACAGAAAGTCAAACCGTTATGAGGATTGTCTACTGCCTTAAGCATGCGGCAAACCTTATCCTGACTGGTGATGATGCGAGGAAGCCCGAATACAGGCCAGGCAGGATCATCAGGATGAATTGCCATATCAATGTTGTATTTATCGCAGACAGGCATAATTGCCTTAAGGAAGTAAACAAGATTGTTGAAAAGCTTTTCTTCGTCGACCTCTGCATACATTGCAAAAAGCTCTTTTACGCGGGCCATGCGTTCCGGTTCCCAGCCAGGCAGAATAAAACCGTTGGAATCCTTGTCGATAGAATTAAACATATCCTCTGGTTTTACGCCGTCAATTGCTTTTGAATTGTAGGCAAGAACAGTAGAACCATCTTCGCAAACACGTGCCAGTTCACTACGGGTCCAGTCAAAAACAGGCATAAAGTTGTAGCAGACCATGTGAATGTCTTCCTGTCCAAGACGCTCGAGTGTTTTTATATAGTTTTCGATATATTTATCGCGGTCGCCGCCACCAATTTTAATGTCATCGTGAATGTTTACGCTTTCAATACCAGCTATTTTGAGTCCTGCAGCCTCTACCTCGGCCTTAAGCTTTTTGATTGCAGCTGCTTCCCAGGCATCCCCCGGTACAGAATCATAAAGTGTTGTAATAACGCCGTGAACCCCCGGCACCTGACGGATTTGTTGAAGTGTTACTGAATCAAAGCCGGTTCCATACCAGCGAAGTGTCATTTCCATAGTAAAAAGTCTCCCAAATACATGTCATGCTGAACTTGTTTCAGCATCTAAATTCATTCTACCACGGATTGCCAAAACTCTCAAGAAAAACTTGCATACTAGTATATTAGTTTCGCATTTTTATTGCTTTTTAATGGTATATTCAAATGTAGCTCGTGCGGCAGAGGAAGAGGATTCAAAAAGCCATTTACTCAACTGGTCGTAGATTTCGGTACGGACAGCCTGAGGAAGAATTGATTCAGGGGTAATTTTAATCTGAGCACGAGGAACGTTTCCTGAAGCGAGAACCTGGAACTCTATTGTGACGGTTCGGGTACTGTCAATTAAGCTGGCAGCTTCTTCTGAAAGCTTGATTACAGGTGGAATTGGATCTATGAGAACCCTGGTGGAACCATCTGTCATGGCCATGCTCAATGTGCCATCGGAACCTTTTGTTGTCTTGGCATCTGTAATTGATTTTATGCTGTTACCGGTTGAGGCTGAATACTGAGTACTCCTGATATTACTCAAAGCATTGCTTGTAGCCGAAGAAACAGCCTGTGATGTTGAGCTTGAAGTTTTACTCTGAGAACTTGTTGCACCCTGATTAGACTGTGTTGTTGTACTTGCGGCAGATCCGCCTACTGATGACTGGGTTGTGACAGTCTTTACCTGTTGACTAACCTGAGGTTGCGGTTCGGATGCTGCATCATCAAATTGCGACCAGTCAAAATCCTGTTTTTTGTTTGTTGAAACATTATTAAAATCAAAATCTGAATAATCAGTTGCGTACTGATAATCATCAAAGTTTACCTTCTTGGATGGATCAGTTGCTTTTGGAGTTGTCGTTTGTTTTGGTGTACTCTTTGCTGTCGCTGTACTCTTTGTGGTCTCTGAGCTTGTCGAAGGGGTCGATGTTGTTTTTGGCTTAGCTGTTTCTACTTTTGGTGCAGGAACAGGCTCAACCTTTGCAGGTGCTTCGACAGGCTCAGCAACCGCAGCGGCTGGTTCAGGGATTACTTCTTCAGCTATTGCAGCTGCTTCCATAGGCGCAGGAGCACTTGCACTTGAAGATTCCTGATTCTGTTCATGCTTTTCGGAACTCAAAACAATCTGTATTTCTTTATATTCCGGAGTTTTGGGTTTAAACTTAATAAAGAAGGACATAAAGCAGAAAACTATCCAGGCGCATAAGGTTATGATGGCACTTAGGATTGTGCTTGTTCTGTGAGGTGAACTGTCTTCTCCAAATAAGGGTTGCTTGAACATGGGGGCTGATTTTCCTATTTTTCTGTGGCGGTGCGCAGGTTTATGACGGCATAGCCGCTTTCACGGATTACATCAAAGATTCCAACGATAGTTCCGTTAGTAACTTCGCTGTCTGCTTCGAGCGAAACGGGAAAATCTTCCTTCTTTGTGTCCCCGGTATCAAAGCTCATAAGCTCTCCACCAAGGGTTTCCATTGTAACTTCTTTATCATTAAAAAATAAAAGTCCGTCTGCATCTGCTGTAATAGTTATACCCTGGAGCGATGTTCCCTCCGAAGTATGACTTGTTGGCAGCTTAAGTTTAATTCCCGGCAAAATTGCAAACGTGGTCGAAACAAGGAAAAAGAGGATCAGCTGGAAAACTATATCAATCATTGGGGTCATATCTACGTTGGAACGGATACTACCCCGCTTGCTTCTTAATCTCATTATCTAACTCGTCCTGTAAGCTTTAATACGACAGAAGTAACGTGTGCTTCCATCTCTACAATTCTGCGGTTTACGCGTGAAATAAAATAGTTATGGAAAATTACCGATGGAATTGAAACAATCAAACCGGCAACTGTTGTAACTAAGGCTTCGGCAATGGCACCTGCAAGCAAAGCAGGGTCTCCCATTGAACCACCGGCTCCAAGTACACCAAAAGCTTTGATATTACCTGTTACTGTTCCCAAAAGTCCGAGCAAGGTAGCAATATTGGCAATTGTTCCAAGCGGTGTTAAGAAATGTTCAAAGCGAGGCACAACAAAATCCATCTCGGCTTCTACAAGGTCACGAATATCGCGTTCTTCGTAGCGGCGGCAGTCTATTGCCTTTTTGATTACCTGAGACATTGGGGTGTCTGCCTGAGCACAAGCAACTCCACAGGCTTCAAAATCGCCGACTGCAAGGCTTGCGTTTACATTCTGCATAAGTTTTTCGTCGCGTTTACGGATTGACGCAAAATAGATGCAGCGCTCAACTATAATAAAGGTTGCAATGACTCCGCACACAATGATTGGAATCATCAAAAGTCCACCAGATTTAAGTGTTTCTAACATGGTTTTCTCCTAGAATAAAAATTTCACAAGTAACATGGCGTTTCCACCGATGGCAGCATACTGTCCGGCATAGGCACGCTCCTGAGCCCCAAGTAATTTTAGCATATCATTTACACTAAGTACAATGCGTACAGAATCTGAAGCCTGAATAAAGCCTTCCAGATTAATCAGAGGCTTGTTGTCTGCGGCATCAAGCATATAGGCTGTATCGAGGCTTGCACCCCAAAGTCCCTTCTGACTCTGTAATGAAAAACCAAGTGTAATAGTATGACGACTTTCCAGAGCAGGAATATCCATCCAGTTTGCGTGATAGCTTGCAGTTGCTGCAAAAAGCTTATACTTCCAGGTAAAAGCAAAATCGGTACAAAGTTCATCACGTTCTGTCTGGGCATAACCGTAAAGTCCGTTGACAAGAGTTTCTGCAGAATAAACAGGAGCCCAGTTTCCGTTGTTAAAGGCTGTTGTTTTATATTCTGCTACAACCTTTCCTGTAAATGAAGTTTTAAGCGGAACCAGAAGACTAAAGCGTCCAAACCAGTCTGAGGTTTCACTAGTAAAATCATTAAGTGCTGTAAAGGTATATTTGCGTTCCAGCTGTGCGGTTGTAAAACGCTGTGTCTGCATTCCACCGTTCAAGGCTATATTAACCTTTCTGTCCGAAAAATAAACCGGGAACGAAGCGTCAATGCCAACATTAAAAGGAACTGCTACAGGATTTTTTCCTATATTGTTTCCAAACGCAACTCCAACTCCTGTAAATACCTTAAAGCTTTCATTGCTCCAGGCAAAATTAAAATCAAACTGACCGCGGTTAGAAGCACGGCTCCAGGCTTCCAGAGAATACATTCCGTCCAGAGAAATATCAAAGCCATTATGCAGCCAGGACAGCTTGAGCTTTGGATCTGCAGTTACACGGCTTTCGGTGCTGCCACCGCTTACATCTGCAAAGCGGTAATAAAATTCTGAATCGGCAGAAAAGTCCAGTGTAAAGTCCTGTGCAAAGGTCCAGACAATCTGACCATCAAGTTCTATTGCATCCTGGTTATTTGCAGAAACACCTTCTGTCTTAGCCTGAAGTCCGTTTCCTGCATCCTCATAACGTCCGGAAAATTTTATATCCAGATTCTGGCGGATAAATTCCTTTTCCAATTCAATCCAGGTATTCTTGCTATTATAACCGTCCGAAAGCTCATGAGAAGCAAAGCCTGCAGCGGAATAATGATTAAA
>JAFYDO010000081.1 GCA_017544745.1 Treponema sp.
AGATCCATTTTTTCCGGAATTATACAGTCATCGCTGGCATCCATGTAAATTGGAATAGGGAAAAAGTTAATTGCCATATCATCCATGGAACACAGATGTATAATATGCTTAAGGTTATAATAGAACTGTCGCAGGGTATTGGCGCTTTTAAGAATATCAAGAAGAATGATGATATTATTGCGTTCGTTAATATCATTCATGTACTGATTAAGACGCGAAACCTGGCCTTTATCTTCCTGTTCTACAACTCCTTCCGAATTGATGTAAATCTGGTCTCCCATTTCCAGAGAAATACAGCCGCACGACTGACGGAATTTTGGTTCAAGGTCTGAATACTGAATGCGCTCAATTTCTTTTCCGTCCAGAACATCCATAGCTGTCTTTGCGCAGTTATAGCCCTGACCGTAAATATTCTGATTGATTGTAGAAAGACGCGGATTAGAACAGTTGGCAACCATGGAATCGTCAAAACCTACAACCTTAATATCCTTTGGAATAGAAAAGCCAAGCTCGTCCATAACCCGGTAGGCACCAATTGCCATCATATCGTTGGCACAGACAATTGCGTCAAAGCCTACATCTGACTTTTTTTTGAGCACAGCTCTAAGTGCGGCCTCGGCATCAAAGTCGGTAAAGTTACCTTCAAAAAGATATTTTTCATTAAACTTGAGCTTATTGGCAGCCATGGCTTCTTTAAATGATTCCAGGCGCTCTATTGCTTCTTCTGATTTTGTTGCAGCCGCAGAAAGAAAGGCAATTTTTTTGCAGCCATGAACTTCCTTTAAGTGAGTTACAACATCCATGTAGGATTTTCTACAGTTGGCAAGAACAGCATAGGTATTTGTAAGATTAAGAGGAACAGCAGCAGTAATAACCGGGCGGCGTCCAAACCGGTTGAGTTCTTCTTCCAGTTCTGTCTGACTCATTGTGGCACAGTAAACACCGGCTGCCACGATGATTGCATCTACTTCTTCTGAAAAAAGCAGGTCGGCACTGCTCCAATACTGGTAGTCGTAAGTACCAACTGTACTGTGAGGTAATTTTGTCTGTGCATAAATAACGGCAACATCCTTGTCACTAAAATAATCATAGATGCCGTTCAAGAAGTCTGTACTGTACTCAATATTAAATGTTGGTATTAATACCCCAATTTTTTTCATACAAACACCAATATATATTCATTATAACCTAGAATTTAATATAAAGATAGTTATTTTTTTACTGATTTTAGATAAATGACAGAGAATCCGACTCCCGGAACTCCCTTACAAGCGATTTATACCTGCTGTCCAGATCTACACCGGTACAGGCAAGACAGACAACTTTTACAACATTGCCTTCTTTTACAGCCTTACATTCAGACGGGTCATCAAGGTCATAGCGTACAACAACACAGCCGTCTACATCAGGTGCCTGGAACCATGCACGTCCTATTGCAAGACCTTCTTCTTCGGAAACAATAACCTCTTCTATAAGAACATTAAATTCTTTGGAAACATAGCCTGCAAGATGTTTTGCGGTAAGTTCAGACTGAATTTCTTCGAGCTCCCCCGCTCTCTGCTTTGCAATTTTTGCAGGAACTCTTGGCTTAAAAGCCCAGGCAGGAGTTCCTTCTTCGCGGCTGTAGGGAAAGCAGCCGGACCATACAGGATTTATTTCCATAAGAAAGTTTTTTGTATTTTCAAAGGCTGCGTCTGTTTCGCCGGGAAAGCCTGTAAGAAAGGTTGTTCGCAAAACTGCATCTGGAAGCTCTGAACGTATTTTTGTTATTGTATCTACATATTTTTTTGCAGGGCCCACGCGGTTCATGGCACGGATAAGCTGGTCGTCTCCTGTCTGGAAGGGAATGTCAAAATATGGAAGCAGGCGTTTGTCCTTTTTATAAAGCTCAATAATCGAGGTGTCTAAATGATCGGGGTGAATATACAGGGTTCGGACAATAAAATCTCCTTCGAGTAAAGAGATTTGAGAAAGAAGATATTTAAGACCGCTGCCCTTTTCTTCTTTGCAGGTAAAGGCTGCCAGGTCCTGACCAATGAGGTTTATTTCGTAAACTCCGTTTTTGATGAGGGTTTTAATTTCCTTAATGATTGAGCTTACCTGACGGCTGCGTACCGGTCCACGTATTAAAGGAATGGCACAGAACGAACAGTTATTGGAACAGCCTTCGGTTATTTTTACATAAGCAGAAGCCTTGTAATTAAAGATGAGCGGGCGGTTACCTTCGCAGATGCCCTTTTGTTCAAAGGAGGCTTGTGGTGCTTCTTTTTGCTTACTGCAGTTTTTTATGTAATCTGCAATTTGGGAGAGGTCGCCGTTACCAAAGATTCCATCAAGCTCCGGCATAGATTCTTCTAGGTCCTTTGCATAACGCTGGGCAAGGCAGCCTGCCAGAATGATTTTGGCTTTTGGATACATCTGTTTTATTGAATAAACTGCGTTGATTGATTCTTTTTTTGCAGATTCAATAAAACCGCAGGAGTTTATAATTATAAAATCTGCGTTCTGAGCCTGGTCTGTATATTCAAAACCTGATTGTGTCAGAAAGCCTGTAATGAGTTCGCCGTCTGTCTGATTTTTTGCGCAGCCGTGCTGGTCTATAAAAAACTTTGCCATAAAAATGACTCCGGTTTAGTCCAGCTCTATTACGACAATTTTATATCTGCCGTCGGAATCCTTAATCCATTTAATGTCTTCTACGAGAACCTGTCCTGCAGCACCAATATCCAGATCAAAGGTTCTTGAATCGGCAACAATTGTAAATTTAACTGCGTTGCTGTTAGAAATCCAAAGGCGGATTCCATTGTGAGGGTTTGCAGTAAATACTTCGCCCTTTGAAAAATATGATTCTACAGAATTATCGTTGTCAACCTTGTCGCGGAAAAGACAGGAGCTGCGGAAGCTTGCATTTATAGTAAACGGATAGGCACGGTTGTCTTCGAGAATAACCTTTTGAGGATGCTTAGATTTGATGTCCGATTCAAACGGAATCTCGTCCATGTTAGAAGCGTTGGAAGCAACAGAAACTCCGTGGCGCAGCAGCATGCTTACTTCAACTCCGCGCGATTCGTCGGTAGAAGAAATGTCTGAAACATAAACGATGAGGTCTGACTGAGAGTCTCCGTTGATATCAATTTCTGTTTCTTCTGCAAGGTCTGTATAGAAAACTCCGCTTGGTGTATCAAGACCAAACGAAGAGAGAGTGTCGCGTACTGTAAGAACTATGTGACCGTTGTCGGTAGGAACTTTAATCTGGTCTCCCTTGTAAACTCTCTGTGTAAACTTGGCAGTTCCAAGCTCATATTCATGAGTCTTTGCTTTGTTGGTAAGTACAACTGAATCATCATCTTCTACATTCTTTTTTGTCAAAAGCAGAATTGAAATTGTTGTAATAGTTCCTACGATAAGAACAAGAGGAATTACAATTGCAGGAATGAGCCAGCGTGGACGGCGCTTAATTAAAAGACCTTCCGGAACCGGAGATTCCTGGATCTTTTTATTGTTATAAAGTCTAAGGATATAGTCTGTATCAAGTTCAAGATAGTTTGCATAGTTACGGAGAAAACCAATCATGTAGGCTTCGCCCGGGAATACTCCGTTATCTTCTTCTTCAAGACCTGTAAGATAGCGGCTTTCGATGGAAATCTCCCTGGCAATTTTTTCTATATTAAGATTTTTTTCTTCGCGTGCGTTTCGCAGTATTTCACCGTAACTATCCATTCTTCTCTCCTACTCCGAAAACAGGAAGTTATTGTAATTGTTTGCCGATGAAGGTGCATCGTAAATAAAGCGCTGGTCTGTAATATCCTGATTAAGCTTGTAATCAAAGAAATTGAAAACCAGAGCTTCGCCCTTTGGTGTTACTGCTTCTATGCGGCGGATAAGCTTAGTCTGTTCATTTACTGCAATACTTATATAACGGAAGGCTTCTGAAGCACTTTTTCTTGTAAGAACAAATTTTACAACCATTTCGTCTGAACCGTCTTCCAGAGGCTCTGCGTTCTGACCGGTTTCGTAGGCTACAGTATAATAGCGGCTCAAAAGTGAAAGTCCCTGTGGAGTTGTAAGAGCTTCTACACCTGTATCTTCTGTAATGCTCTGCTGCAAAACAGCATCTGAATCTGGCAGATAGATTGTAAGAACTTCTCCATTATAGCAGATTACCTGCTCCTGCGGATTTGTATAATCAAGACGCAGAAGATCCGGTGCCTTAAAACTAAGGTTTCCAGCCGACTCCTGCTTGTCTACCTTTATCTCAAATTCTACTTCGTAGTCTTTTATAGTTGCGTAATATTCTGAAATTGTCTTAAAATATGCGCTGGCCGTGGTAATACTCTGAGCAAAAAGAGAAGCCGAAAAAAGCGCAAGCATGGCGAAAAATGTCTTTTTCATATTCAAATATTATATCGATAAAATGATAATATGTCTATTTATATAAAAAAATCTTTGACGAGCGGGGATAAAAGAAAAGACAAATAACTTGAAAAATACACATAAAAAATAGCGCGAAGGAACAAAACGGGGGACAAAATGACTCTGTCTGTTGATGCCGCGCGAGCGGCATTTAATAGTTCCTATGCAACAGACAGCGTCAAGCAGCCTAGGCGGCGGTTTTGGCCACCGTTTTGTGACTGGGAGCTATTTTTTCTCCTGATTATCAGCTTTTGTTGTAGCTTTTGTTGTAGTTTTTTTTGTAGTCTTTTTTGCGGTAGTGGCCTTTTCTTCCAGTTCCAGACAATGACTTTCACCATTTACAATTTCGTAGAACTCTTTGCCTTCGATGGTTTCTACTTCC
This sequence comes from Treponema sp., assembly GCA_017544745.1. Next base: position 4,796 of record JAFYDO010000081.1, read on the forward strand.
ATAAGGCGGTTGGCTATAAAGTCTATGAGGTCCTTGTGCTTGCGGAGGAGCTTGAGTACGTAGTCGTAGCGCTCGTTCATAATGCGGGCAATTTCTTCGTCTACGTAATTCTGAGTCTGTTCACTAAATTCGCGCACAAGACTTGGTTCACCACCACGGTTTCCAAGTACGCCTTTACCAAGAGTAACGTTCTTGTATTTGTCTGACATACCAAAGTCGGTAATCATGCGTTTTACAATGTCGGTTGCGCGGGCAATATCGTTGGAAGCACCGGTAGAAATGTCACCAAGGACAATCTCTTCGGCAGCACGTCCACCAAGAAGGCTGTCTATTTCGTTCATCATGTCCTTGCGGGTCATAATGAATTTTTCTTCTTCTTCGCGGTACTGAGTAAAGCCGCCTACTCCATGGCTGCGTGGAACAACTGTAATCTTATTTACAGGTTCGTGTTCCGGGTTATAGGCTGCAACAAGGGCATG
>JAFYDO010000082.1 GCA_017544745.1 Treponema sp.
CAGGGTTGTAACAGGAACTTCTATAGTGATGTAGAATTTTCGGTCATCTGCGCTTACAGAACCTTCAAAAGAACAGTTGTATTCCATAATTCCTGCAGCTTCGGACACCGGTGCTTTTTTAGAAATAAAGTACGGAAAGCTTACAGTACCAAAGGCCTGCTGGGCGTTCAGCTTTTTACGCATTTCTTCCAGCATATCCAAGAAGTGCTGCATAGTAATGTCTTCGTGATATTTATGAAACACTTCAATAAAGCGCGACATGTGTGTTCCCTTAAAATTGTGCGGCAGGTTTACAAAAAGGTCTACAGTTGCAGTTGTCTGCTGACTTTTACGTGTTTTGTCCAGAACTGTTACAGGGTATCTGACGCCCTTAACACCAACTTTTTGCAATGGAATCTTTCTTGTATCTGTTTCGTTTTGTATGTCACGCATGGGGTTATTATAGAATAAATATGTGAATTGATATAGTAGGGTCCCTTACTTGCCCACGTATTTCCCTATCTGTATAATAGATTACATGACTTATTATTTTGAAACCTACGGCTGCGAGATGAATATTGCAGAGTCGGCTTCTATGGAACAGCTTTTGATTTCGCGTGGGTGGAGCGTTGCTGCCAGCGCCCAGGTTGCGGATATGATTGTTGTGAATACCTGTTCTATCAGAAAGTCGGCAGAGGAAAGAATTGAAGGCCGTCTTGGATGGATAAACGGACTCAAGGCTGTACGCGAAAAAAAGACTGGCGCTAAAACTAAGCTTTTGGATGAAGCAGTTGAATATGTAAAAGATGGAGCTAAGCCTCTTACTGTTGTAGTAACTGGATGTATGGCAGAGCGCCTGCTTTCAAAATTCCGTGAGCTTTATCCTTTTGTTGATTTTGTTGTGGGAACTTATGCCAAACATCATTTTGGAAAGATAATAGAAGCAGTGGAAGAAGGACGCGTTGGAGACGATGGCCTTGTAGCTTCTGTGCCTGATGATTCTGGTGCCTATCAGTTTGCTGCTGTTTCTGCAGAGCCCGGTGCCTTTTCTACCTTTGTACCGATTATGCATGGCTGCAATAACTTCTGCACCTACTGTATTGTTCCGTATGTGCGTGGCCGCGAAATTAGCCGTCCTGTTGAACAGATTTTGCAGGAGCTTGATATCTTAAAAAAGCACAAGGTCCGCGAAATTACACTTATTGGTCAGAATGTAAACAGTTATCAGGGGACGGGGCTTGATGGCTCAACCGTAAACTTTGCGGGGCTGCTTCGTATTATTGCAGACCATCTTCGTAAAACAGAATCTACTATCCGCTGGGTGCGCTTTATGTCTTCGCATCCAAAGGATTTTACCGACGACGTAATTGATGTAATTGCGAGCGAGAGTGTAATCTGCCGCCACATTCATCTTCCTGTTCAGAATGGATCTACTGCTGTACTCAAGGCAATGAACCGCCGTTATACACGTGAGCAGTATCTGGAGCTTGTAGCCAAAATCAAAGCAAAGATTCCCGAGGTTTCGCTTACCACAGATATTATGATGGGTTTTCCGGGTGAAACCGAAGAAGATGTTGAACAGACGCTGGACCTTATGCGCACAGTAAAATACGAAAGTGCTATGATGTATTTTTATAACCCGCGCGAAGGAACTCCGGCTGCAAAAATGGAACAGATACCTGAGGAAGTTCGTAAGGAGCGCCTGCAGCGTGTAATAGATTTGCAGTTGCAGCATACCCAGGAAAGAATGAAGGAGCGGGTAGGTGGTACAGCTCTTGTGCTTGCAGAAGGCGTTAGCCGCGATGATAGCACTGAGCTTTTGGGCCAGACTGAACAGCACGAAAAAGTTGTTTTTAAGGCCGACCGCAAGTTGATAGGCTCGTTTGTAAATGTTAAAATAACTCAATTGAATGGAAACACCTTTAAAGGGGAACTGGTATGATCGCAGCACTAATAATAATTTTACTTATTCTAATCTTCCTTGCTTTTTTTATTGGCAAGAATCTTACAAACGTCTGCACCCTCTGGCTTTTTAAAACCTATACAGACAAGTCTGTTGTCGTAGTAATTTTCATAGCTTTTGCTGCCGGAATTATTTTTTCGCTCTTGTGCTATCTTGTAGCAAAGCTTATCCGTCTTTCACACGAAAACGAAGTTGCTGATGCAAGAAACCTTGGCCTCAAAGAAAAGAAAAAGCAGGAAAAGATAGATAAAAAGATGCAGAAGCAGGAAGAAAAGCTCAAAAAAAAGGAGCCAAAGTCTTCTGGAAAATCGTCACAATCTTCTATTGAGTCACAAGAAAAATCAACCGATAAAGTGATTAATATAGAAGATAGAATTCATGAATAAACGCATATTATCATTTTTTTCAGTATTAATTTTTTGTTCAGTTTTGTTTGCCGCACCTCTGGCTAAGGATATTGCTGCCGAAGCCGCCAGAAAGGCAAATGTAGATGAGTCAATTTCGTATGTTCAGGGACAGATAAGCAAACTTACTGTTGCCAGTGAAAAACGTGCTGCTTATGTATTTCTCGCTTCACTTCAGGAACAGATGTCGCTTTATCCGGAGGCCCAGAAAAATTATGCAGCCGCAGCCGGTATTTCTGCAGGAGACGCAGAAGGCATGCCAAAGAAAACCAACGAACAGCTGGTTATTGATGCAGTTCGCTGTGCCCTTTGCTGTGGAGAATACACAATTGCTGACAATTACTTAAACTCTGCAGTTCGCAATTCTAAAAATGCAGAAATTCTTTCTTATGTAAAATTATATACCCAGTGGAGTGCGCTTTGCCGGGCCCAATCGGTTGCCGACTTAAATGAACCGCTGGAGCTCCTTAAAGCCTATCTTAAGG
>JAFYDO010000083.1 GCA_017544745.1 Treponema sp.
CTGTTGTTTATAACTAAGCCGTTTGGCAAGGAGACTAAGTAAAATGAAAAAGACACTTTTATCAATCACAGCATTATTTTTGGGAGCCGCACTTTTTGCTCAGAGTGGCTACGATATCATGAAAAAGGCAGATGAAGTTGCGGAGCCTAAAACTTCTTCTTCAACTGCAACTCTCACAATTCATTCAAAGAAAGGCAGTGACCGAATCCGCGAAGTTATCATGATGAGCAAGGACTACGGCGATGTAGAAAAAAGCGTTATCGTATTTACTACACCAAAAGATGTTGCAGGAACCGGCTATCTCATGTTTGATTACGACGAAGACGATAAAGATTCCGACAACTGGCTTTACATGCCTGCCATGAAAAAGACACGTCGTATTGCTTCAAGCGGTTCAGAAAGTGAAGGAAGCTTTATGGGTACAGACTTTACCTACCAGGATATGGGCGACCGCAGCTTGAACAAATATGACTACAACCTTCTTGGTGAAGAAACTGTAGACGGTGTTGCCTGCTACAAAGTTGAATGCATCAGCAAGGCTCACACAGAAAAAGATCCTCGCTATATCAGCTACATTGGTAAGTCAGATTACATTCTCCGCAAGTGTGAATTCTACGACCGCCAGGACACTTTGCATCGTGTTCTTACCTGCACAGACTTTACAACAATCAAAGGCTTTACAACTGCCCAGAAGATGAAAATGGAAAATGTTCAGACAGGCACATGGTCGCTCATCGAAACAAAGAACATCAAGTACGACGACGAGGATATTGATGACTCGCTGTTCACTGTTGCAGCGCTTGAGAAGGGAAGAATTAAGTAGATGCTGAAACAAGTTCAGCATGACAAGAGGCTAAAATGCGTAAAACACTTTTTATAATATTAGCACTAATTTTATGTTCACCATCCCTTTTTGCCGACGGCGTAGACTTTTCCGGCGACATCTCAACTTCCTGGGGCGTCTTTGCTCCATGGACAAACGATGAAACAGCCGATGACTTTTCGCTGGGCAATACTAACTTTACCGGCAAAGTAGATGCCTGGTACGGAAACAGTTCGGCACTTGCAGAAGCTTCTGTTTCGTACGACGCACTAACAAAGAAGATTGATTTTTCGCTTGGAGAACTCTGGATAGATTATACAGAATCTTTCTGGGGTCTGCGCATCGGTCGTCAGAAGGCAGCCTGGGGCAAGGCAGACGGCATAGACATCACAAACGTTTTGTGCCCATCAGATATGTCAAGCTTTTCTGCAATGACTGGCGATGACGGAAAGCTTGCAGTAGATGCAATTCGCCTTTCATTCAGCGGAAACTCCTTTGCTGCAGACGCCTGGTGGATTCCTTTCTTTACACCAACAGCACTTCCTCTTGATGAAGGGAATTCTCTTCGCCAGTTTGTAATTCCTGACACTGTTTCTATGGAAGTTGCTCCCGGTACAAACATGGAGTTTCCTGTCAAAATCGGTTTGCTTGAAAAACCTGAACTTGCAATATGGAACGGTGAATATGGTCTTAAACTTTCGGGATATTTTTCTGCTCTTGACTTATCTGTCTATGGTTTTTATGGCTGGGATGATATTCCCCTGTTAAATTATCAAATGACAGCAGAGGGGATATTGGTCAGCGGCCAATACGAAAGAATGGCTATGGTTGGCGCAGATGCGGCACTTCCAATTGGTCCGACAGTGCTTCGCCTTGAAGCAGCCTTCTTCCCACAGAGATATTTTCAAAAATCCAGTGGGGCAGAAAAACGCAACCAGCTTTCTGCTCTCGCAGGTCTTGACTGGATGCCATCCGGCTGGACTTTTACAGCACAATACTACTGCGATTACGTATTGGGGGATCTTGATGTTCTGGAACGCGCAGACGCCTACCAGCATGGAGCAACTTTGAGCGTTTCAAAATCACTTGTAAACGAAACTCTTGAATTAAGCTTTGCGGGCGTAATTGGTTTGAACGACTTTGACAGCATGCTTTCGCCATCTGTAAAATATAGTTTATCGGATCAGATTTCGTTGGATGCCTCGGCTTACATCTTTCTTGCAGGCCCAGACCGCGACGGCCAGTACGGAGCCTACAAAGATTTGAGCACAATTGCAATAAATGCAAAGTTCAGTTTTTAGTTCTTTTGTACAGCATGCTCGGGCGACCGCCGGTGCTGTAGTTTATGTCTTCGGTAATTTCTTTTGTCCGTACGAGATAGTTCATATAATTTCGTACAGTGACAATTGAAATTCCGAGTTCATCAGAAATCATATCTGTGCTGCACCAGCCGGTGTTCTTTTCAAAATAAGAAAGAATATTCTCAAGAGTTTTTCGCTGAATGCCTTTGGGCAGATTTTCCGGGATATTATTATCGGCAGCAGTTTGTATTCCAACCGCTTGCCTGCCTGTAGAATTGAGCATCAGATTATCAATATCCGTTTGATTCATTTTCTGGGTATCTTTTAGCAGTGCTTTTTTTGTAACAAACTTTTCAAGAGAAATCTTAAAACGCTCAAAGGTAAAAGGCTTTATAAGATAATCGTGTACGCCAAGATGAACAGTTTCTTCAATTGTCGCGGTGTCATCTGCGGCAGTTACCATTATCACTTCTACATCAATTTTTTGTTCACGGATTTTTTTGAGTGTCTCGGTCCCGTTCATTACAGGCATAAAAACATCAAGAAGAATTAAATCAACCCTATTATCAATAAGATAATCCAGGGCTTCCTGGCCGTTACGGCACATGCCTGCTACTTCAAAGCCATCAACCTTTGCAACAAACTGGCTGTTTATCATGGCAACCATTGGATCATCTTCAACAATTAAAACCTTGTAATTCATTTATTTAATTCTACCATAAAACAGGTTCCTCGTCCTGCCTGTGTTTCAAAAGTTATTTTCCCACCAAGACTTTGGATGAGCTGGCTTGTATGAAAAAGCCCGATTCCTCTTCCGGTTCCTTTTGTAGAAAATCCCTGTTCAAAAATCTTATCCTGAATTTCCTGAGCAATTCCACCGCCTGTATCTTTTACAGTAATAAGCAGGCTGCCGGGTTTTGTGAATACCCCAAGCGTCAGTTCCTTTACAGAATCAAAAGCTTTTTGTGTGCGATTCATTTCATCAAGTGCATTATCAATAAGATTTCCTGTTATTGTAACGAGTGCTTCAGATGGAATATCAATATCCTCGGCGTGAAAACAAAAGCCTTGCTGCAGAATAAACCGAACATCGCATTCAGAAGCACGCGCAATTTTTCCTACAATCAAAGCAGCAAAGGACGGATTATCAATTGAATTCATAACTTTACTGATTGTTTCTTTTTGAATCATAGAAATATTCTGGATATAAGAAACCGCCTTGTCATATTCTCCGATTTGAATGAGGCCCAGAATTACATGAAGCTTGTTTGTAAAATCATGATTGTTGGCGCGCATGGAATCTACAAGAATTTTTGTTCCTTCAAAATCTTCGGTAAAAGA
>JAFYDO010000009.1 GCA_017544745.1 Treponema sp.
GAAGCAGACGCTTCTATATATGCAACAATAACTTATAGAGGGGCTGGAACCTCTGCTTCTGCGTCATCAAGCAATATAGGACTTTGGTCTTACTATCCAGACAGAGGAAACTGGAACCGCGAATAACAGATGGCAAGTTTATTTGAACAGGTAAAGAACGAAACAGAGCCTCTTGCAGCCCGTATGCGTCCGCGCAACCTTGATGAATATATTGGTCAGGACCATATTGTTGGAAAAGGCCGCCTGCTTCGTCGTGCAATTGCTGCAGACCAGCTTACATCTGTAATTTTCTACGGACCTCCGGGCTCCGGTAAAACAACTCTTGCCAGGGTAATTGCAAATCATACACAGTCTAATTTTATTACGCTCAATGCAGTTCTTACAGGTGTTGCAGATATTCGCAAGGCTATAGAAGAAGCCGAAAAATGCCAGAAGTACAATGACCAGCGCACAATTCTTTTTGTTGATGAAGTTCACCGCTGGAACAAAAGCCAGCAGGATGCCCTCTTGCCCTGGGTAGAAAACGGAACAATCATCCTTATTGGTGCCACTACAGAAAACCCTTTCTTTGAAGTAAACAAGGCTCTGGTTTCGCGTTCACGTGTATTCCAGCTTAAGCCGCTTACCTACGATGATCTTTTAAAAGCCGCAACAATGGCACTTACAGATGAAGAACGGGGTTACGGACACTGGAAGGTAGAATTTGAAGAGGGTGCACTTGAACATCTTATAGAAACTGCAAATGGAGATGCACGTTCCCTTTTGAATGCGCTTGAGCTTGCAGTAGAAACTACACCGGAACAATGGAAGCCATATGCACAGCCGCCAGTGCCTGCCTATGGTTCACAGATATATATAAGCAAGGAAGCCGCCGAAGAGTCCATCCAGAAAAAGGTTGTTTTATATGACCGCGACGGAGACTACCACTACGACATAATAAGCGCCTTTATAAAATCTCTGCGTGGAAGGGACCCGGACGCTGCCTGCTACTGGCTTGCAAGAATGGTTGCTGCAGGAGAAGATCCTCATTTTATTTTCCGCCGCATGCTCATTTCTGCTTGCGAAGACACAGGGCTTGCAGATCCAAACGCAATATCTGTCGTAAACTCGTGTGCCCAGGCCTTTGACCGCGTAGGCATGCCGGAGGGTCGCTACTTTCTTGCACACGCAGCGCTTTATCTTTCTACTGCACCTAAATCAAACAGTTCCATGGCCTTTTTTGATGCCCTTGCAAGCGTAGAAAAAGAAGATGCAGAAGTTCCAAATCACTTAAGAGACAACAACCGCGATGCAGAAGGCTTTGGTCACGGAGCCGGCTACCTCTACCCTCATGCATACCGCGACCACTGGGTTGCACAGCAGTATCTGCCGGATACCCTCATGGGACGTGTATTCTACACACCAAGCACACAGGGTTACGAAGCTACAATCCGAGAGGATGTACTTTCTCGCCGCGAAATACAGATTGCACAGATTCTGGAAAAAACTCAAAACGGTACAGAATATACCTCCGACGAGCTTGCTACTTCTCCGGAAACAACCGGTTCAATAAATCTTTATAAAAAACCTGCAGCAAAGGAACAGTCAGAGTTTGGCGCTTCTCCAATAAGCGAATGGTGGATAAACGAGCATTTTAAGAACGGAGAAACCAAAAAAGAAGAAAACCTTACCTTTAGTCCAAAGAATGCTGCAAACGAGCTGGTATTTGACAGGGCAGAACGCTTCTGGAGACAACGCCTGGATTCTAACCGCGCAGAGATTCTCCTTGGCATACGCGATACAATGATAAGCATGGCACAGCTTACACGCCATCACCGAAGCCTTATCTGGAATGCAGATTCTGGACTTTTGCTCTGGGATATTGCAAGAAAAACCCCTGAAGGCGTAACCTGCGGAGTATGTAAAACCGAAAAAGGCAAACAGATTCTTGAACAGTATTGCCGCACCCTTGGAGACCTGGACAAACCTATTTTACAGTTCCGCGGCACTTCCCTAACCTCCGATTTTCTTACCCAAAAAGATTTTTACAACGTCCTTGTAAATTTTCAGTACAAGGGTGCAATTTTTGACCGACTGTTCTTTACAGACCCGTTTGCAAGCGAGCCAAGTATTATAGCCCTTGCAGAATCAGTCCGTGCAGTTTTAACTCCACAAAAATACGAAGACATAGTTGACCATGAAGACGATGCAGATAAAGAATCCGGCGATTTTTCATACGAATCACCGCTTGCAAAAGGCTTTAAGGTAATCATTTCGCAAAAGATTCCATGTAAGGGCCAGCACATAAGCGAGATTGTCCGCAAACAGATTCTTACCCCGGACAGTCTTGAACCTTTTGGAGCAATCCTTAACAAAATGGAAGAAGCAGAACAGGAATTCTTTGGCGACAGAGATAATCCGCTGTTCTCCTGGGATGGTCTTTTTATAGCAAACACCTTCCGCAAAAAAGGCTTTACCGTAAAGGTTGCAACTCAGGAATTAACCGAAAAACGAAGAATTACATCAGCCGAAATTGAAAAATGGTTTACAAAAGACACTTCTGCCTATGCTGCAAAAATAAGCAGTGCAGTAGGAACCGCAGACCTTCAGAAAATTGTAAACCTTCTTATAGCAGCCTGCGACAAAACAATTTTTGACTGGAAGAGTGAGATAAGTTTCTTTATTGTGGAAGATCCTTCAGAGAATACTAATTCCTGATAGCGTCAATATTTGCACGGCCACCCGGTACAAAAGGAAGTACGTTTTCTTCTGAATCTACACTGCAGCGTACAAAGCAAGGCTTGTTGGCACGTTTACAGTCAAAGGCCTTTTTATACCATTCAGGGTCTGTATCAGCATCTACAGTTTCAATTCCAAAACCAGCTGCAATTGCAAGCAGATCCGGATTCTGATCAAATACAGAAGCGCTGTAGTTTTTATCAAAAAGATATTTCTGCTGCTGGTAAACCATTCCAAGAGTTCCGTTCTGCAAAACAATTACGGTAACTCCAAGATTAAGTTCACGCAGGGTTGCCAGCTCCTGAATATTCATCATGATTGAACCGTCGCCGCTTATACATACAATACGTTTTTCCGGATTTGCAAGAGCAGCACCAATAGCAGCAGGAAGTCCAAAACCCATAGTTCCAAGAGAACCAGAAGTAAGGAAGGAACGAGGACGGTCTACAGGATAGTATTGTGCAGCCCACATCTGATGCTGGCCAACATCTGTAGTAACAATCAAATCACTCTGATTAAGACCTGAATAAGCTGCGTATTCCGGAAGTTTTGCAATAAGCTCACGAGGATTTGTAAGTTTTTCGTTTTTAGGGCGACCGTTTTCTACAGAGTAGTTTTCTGTCTTGAGCTTTTGAATCTTTTTGAGCCAGCCGCCTTCTGCTTTAATTTTCTTTTCAGAAACAAGCTGGGCCAGCACCGGGAATACAGATTCAACATCTGCAACCACAGAGATTGAAGCTTCAAGAATTTTATCAACCTCTGCGGCATCAACATCAATATGAATTATTTTTGCATTAGGACAGAACTTGCTTACAAGACCTGTAGCCCTGTCATCAAAGCGTACACCTGCGGCAATTACAACATCTGCTTCATTCATTGCAACATTGGCAGCATAGCTTCCGTGCATACCAACCATTCCAATAAAGGATGGAGAATCATTTGGAATGCAGCCTAAGCCCATAAGACTTGTTACAACAGGCAGTTCATAATTATTTATAAAGCCCTGAATACCGGCAGAGGCCTCGCTTGAATTACAGCCTCCTCCGCAAAAGAGTACAGGCTTTTTAGCACCGGCCAGCAGAGAAGAAATATCTCCCATCTTCTGGGCATATTCATCAATTGGAGTATGAAATCTTATATCATGAACTCTAACCTTTGAAATATCAGGCCATTCGTCAAATTCACATTCCTTAAGCTGAACATCACGTGGA
>JAFYDO010000084.1 GCA_017544745.1 Treponema sp.
CCATTTTTTAATCCGACCAGCGAATGGAACCGAAGTGTATTTAATGCCGTAGCCGATGCTGCAGGCTTTACCCTGGACACTCCGCTTGACCAGCTTACAGACAAGCAGTTTGACTTTTTATGGAACGGTTCTGACACCAAAAAACTCCACTGGATTTACCAGAAGCAGAGCGGAGAAGGTTATTCTGAATACAACCGTCCATGGCCCGGAGTTTTGCGCGAAATGAACCGCCGTTACCGCGAAGCCTGGGGCGAAAGCATGCGTGCCAACATAGAAGAAAAGTTTATGGCAATTCACGAATGCTCTGCCTGCCACGGAATGCGCCTGCGCCCGGAAGCACTTGGTGTTACCGTTGGCGGAAAAAACATTTACGAGCTATGCAAACTTTCTGTTGCAGAATCTATAGACTTTTTTGACAACCTTGACCTTACCGAAAGCGAAGCCCAGATTGCAACTCAGGTACTTAAAGAAATTCGTGCCCGTCTGCGCTTCCTCCGAGACGTTGGTCTTGAATATCTTACCATGGAACGCTCTGCCGAAAGTCTTAGTGGTGGAGAAGCACAGCGAATCCGTCTTGCAACCCAGATTGGTTCTGCACTCTGCGGTGTTATGTACATTCTGGATGAGCCAAGTATCGGACTTCACCAGCGGGACAACCAGCGCCTCATAGATACCTTGCTCAACTTACGCGACAACGGCAACACAGTAATTGTAGTAGAACACGACGAACAGACCCTGCGCACTGCAGATTACCTCATAGACTTAGGCCCTGGAGCCGGTGTAAACGGTGGACGAATTGTAGCAGCCGGTACCCCGGACGAAGTTGCCAAAGTAAAAGAAAGCCTTACCGGCCAGTACTTAGCGGGCACACTCCGTATGGATATCCCGACCAAACGTCGCCCGGGCAATGGAAAGTTTATTTCCATAAATGGGGCCCGCGAGCACAACCTTAAAAATATAAGCGTCCAGATTCCTCTTGGAACTTTTACCTGCATCACAGGTGTAAGTGGCAGCGGTAAGTCTACACTCATGAGCGACATTCTGTACCCTGCTGTAAGCAACCAGATTATGCGCACAAATTATCCTGTAGGAGAGTGCGACAGTGTAGAAGGCATAGACGGTGTAGACAAGGTAATCAACATAGACCAGTCGCCAATCGGACGTTCACCACGCAGTAACCCTGCAACCTACGTCGGCGTATTCGATGCAATCCGTGACCTTTTTGCAAGCCTGCCGGAGTCCAAAGCCCGCGGTTACCAGAAGGGACGATTCAGCTTTAACGTAAAGGGTGGTCGCTGCGAAAACTGTCAGGGGGCGGGAGAAATTGTAATCGAAATGAACTTCCTGCCGGACGTTTACATTCAGTGTGAAGTCTGCGGCGGAAAGCGCTTTAATCACGAAACCCTGGAAGTAGAATACAAAGGAAAATCTATAAACGACGTTCTCAACATGACAATTGACGAAGCCTGCGACTTTTTCCAGAGTATTCCGCATATATATAGAAAGATTGCAACGCTTCAGTCTGTAGGACTCGGTTATATTCAGCTGGGACAGAACGCTCTTACACTCAGTGGCGGTGAGGCACAACGCGTTAAACTTGCCAACGAGCTTGCACGCCCTGCAACCAGCAAAACACTTTACATACTTGATGAACCAACCACAGGTCTTCACTTTGCAGATGTAAAGCTTTTGATGACAGTAATCCAGCGTCTGGTAGACAACGGCAACACTGTAGTAATGATTGAACACAACCTTGACGTAATAAAGCAGTCTGATTATATAATAGATTTGGGACCGGAAGGTGGAAATCGCGGTGGCACTCTTGTAACCTGTGGCACTCCGGAAGAAGTAGCGGCTTGTAAAAAGAGTTATACGGGACAGTTTTTGCGTGATTTGGGAGGAAAGAATTAATTGAAAAAGCAACACGTCGCCTTTTCATTTATGGATTGCCACGCTGCGCTCGCAATGACGATGCTCCTTTTTATGTTAGCACCAGTATCTCTCCATGCCCAGGACGCTTCTAAAGACAATTCTTCCGAACCAACCGTAATCACTATTATAAATGCCCGCCAGACAACGTACGAAAAAGACGAAAAAAATGACAACGATTCAATTGTTCTGGAAGGTGCTGTAGAAATAGAAGTAAAAAAAGGTTCTACATCTTCGGAAATCAAAGCAGACAAGATTACTTATGACCGCAAAACCGAAATGCTTTTTGCAGAAGGCAATGTAGAAATCCTTACCAAAAGCAGTGGCTCCGGTGGTGGCGAAACAACAACTGCAAGCTCTCTGCTTATGAACACCTCTACACTCGAAGGTATTTTTGACGACGGACGAGTAGTTCAGACAAAGAGTGATGCGCTCAATCTGCCGTCGGGTTCAACTCTCATTGTATTTTCAGATATATTTGGTAAAAGCGAAGACAATACAATTGCATTCAAAAACTCAAGCCTTACATTTTGTGATGACCCGGATCCTCACTGGCACATAGACGCAACAAGAACCTGGCTGCTTCCCGGCGGAGAGTTTGCATTTTTTAATGCGCTGCTTTATGTAGGTCCAATCCCAGTACTTTATTTTCCGGCATTTTATTATCCAAAGGATGAACTTATTTTTAATCCTGTGTTTGGTTCAAGACAGCGCGAAGGAAAATATGTTCAGACAACCCTTTATCTTATGGGCCGCAAGCCTTTAAACAGCAGTTCTTCAAACAAGAGTTCAAGCAGTACTTCTGGAAGCGAAGATTCGGCAACCGAGGAAAGTCTTAAAGCAGTATACAATTTTATGAAGCCAACTGAGCTTAAGGAGCAGGAACGCCAGGGACTCATGCTTCACAATCTGGACGAAACCTATAAGGGCGACACTTCTTCTTATGTAAAGCTCATTGCCGACTGGTATGCAAATCTTGGTGCAGTTGCCGGTGTAGAAGGAAAACTCAAGCCTTCGCAAAAATATATAACAAACTTTGATTTTAGCGCACTCATAGGACTTAGCAATACCATTTTTGTGAGCGACGGCAAATATACTTTTCTTTCTGATTCTGGCAACAGATATCTGGATAAATCAAATTTTATGGGACTTGATCTTCCGTTCCGTTATGGTGCAAATATTGATTTTACTCTTTCAAAGCCGTTCCGTTTTACACTTTCGCTGCCAATTTATTCGGACCCGTACTTTAATAACGATTTTAAAAACCGCGAAGAATCAATGGAATGGATTTCGTATCTTCTGGATCTGGCAAACAGTTCGGAGTCAGAAGCAGAATCAAGCTCCAGCACCACAAAGGTTTCGGAAAACGCTATGAGCCAGCTGCAGTGGAAAATGACTGCTTCTTATTCTCCAACACTGCCTGCAATCATCAAGCCGTACTTAAACAGCATTTCTTTGAATCTTAATTCTTCTATATATATAAACAGTCTCAAAAAGGATGAAGCTGCTTTAAAAGAAGATGAACGCTATATAAAAGACAATGCCTGGATGGAGCGAACACCGGAACGTTCATTCTTTTATCCAAGCCAGATTATTCCTGCAAATGCAACTATGGCTGCAAGCGGAACACTTTTTCAATGGCCGCTTAAACAAAAAACTGTAGATACAAAAAAGGTTGATTATCCGGTTGCGCTGACAAAGCCAGATGACTTAAAAACAGATAAACAGCTGGAAGAAGAAGCAGCACTTGCAGAACAGGAAGCACTCGCGCAGGCCCAGGAAGAAGGCGCCGAACTCCAACCACAGACCCAGCCCCCAGAAGAACCCCAGTCCGAGGAAAAAATCAAACCAATCCTTAGTGAACTGGACACACCGTCTTTTAGTGCAACAACAATTTCCGGACTTTCGTACAAACTGGACTATACTGTAAATGCAAGCTTAAACACACAGATTTCTTACAGTTCAAAAGATAAAAACGATAAAATCTATCTTAAAACTCCGGACGATTTTGACTGGAACAATATCCGTTCATCAATGTATACAATCAAACTGCCTCTTTCGGTAAACAGCACACTTGGCTACGGCGGTAATTTCTTTAGCATGAAAAACAGTCTTTCGTACGACCCGCAGTGGCAGAAGCACCCTAATATGAACGGCGTTTCAGAAAAGGAACAGAAGAATCTTATAAAAGCAGACTATTCGGTAATGGCTCAGACCCTTTCAAATAACAACACAATAAGCTTTAAGCCGTTTGCTTATATTCCGACCTTTGCAGAAACAGGCATTAGCTGGAACAACACAACCAAACTCTACCGCAAAAAGTTTACAGGAGACGCAGATAATCCGGAATGGGAAATTAAAAAGCTGGACTTTGACGACCCCGAAAGCATTACCGCAAATTCGCTCACTCTTACTCTTGGAATGAACGAACTTAATTCAACCTTTAAACAAACCTTAAATCTTACATCTACCTTAAAGCCACTGACTGCAAAATATACAGGCTCGCTTAATCTTGTGTTCCCGTATATTACCTTTAGCCTTAGCTCCGGCGTTTACGAAAAAAGCAAGGATGATAAAACCCTGCAGTACAATCCGCTTTCGCAGTCAATGACGGTGAGCTTGTTTAAGTCAACACTCAAGCTTTCTGAATCGTTCAGTTATGTTTATAACGACAACACAGAAAAAAAAGATAAGCACCCGGAAAGCCTTAAGTTTACACTTTCTTACAAGCAGCTGTCGGTTTCTTATTCAAGCTCATATACCCTCAAATATGATCTGTTTGTAGATAATGCCAACGAAGCCGGAAAAAAGGGTTATGTTCAGCGTAAGGAAAAGGAATTTACTCCAACCTCGGCTTCTCTTTCGTACAGTTTGCCTTCAAAAACCTATTACCAGTGGTACAACAGAATTACCTGGGCTCCGGGCCTTAGCACAAATATAAACTATGACTTTATTAAGCCAACCAGCAGTTATTTTCAGATTACTCCGTCGCTCAATTTTAATGTAAACAACTTTCTTAAGATTACTTTCTCTGCAACAACACGCAATTCTTCTATATATTGGTATTTCAAAGATACCGGAAAATTTACAGGAAATTCCTTCTATGGAAACAACTTTGTTTCAAGGATTGGTGCAGATTTAATTCAGTCTTTTGGTATTTACGGAATAAACGGCTGGGGCTGGCAGGAAGGTGCCTTTAAGAAAAACCGCGAGGCTTCGGGCTTTAAGCTCAAATCTCTGAACATGACGGTAACCCACAATCTTCACGACTGGGATTTTAATATGACCTGGAAGTTTGAACCAAAGATTGTAAAAAAGGACGGGGTTCAGAAATATGTATTTGATCCGTATATTTCAATCGGAATTGTATGGAATCCAATGCAGAGTATTAAGACAAACCTGACTTACGAATATAAAGAAAAGGATGATGATGCAATGTGGGTATTAAAATAATTATACTTGCACATAATCAACTTGCATTATAAAATAATAGAATAAGAGGAATATTTGAGCGAATATACAATAGTAGTTCCGGATAATAACATAATTTCCTGTGTCTGCGGAACTAATGACAGCAATCTTAAACTCATAGAAGAAAGTCTTGGGGTATCTGTTTATACTAAGGGGAACGAACTTTCTATTGATGGAAGCGACCAGGAAGTATGCCAGAAATTTCAGTTTATAATAGACCGCATTGTTGACGAAATAAACGACGGCAGCCTAAACAGCGAAGATATTGTTCTTTCAGTTCTTAATACACAGAAAAAAGTAAATGCAGATGAAATCTGTATAAATATTCCGGGGGCCGCAAAAAAAGTATACCCGCGCACACAGCATCAGGCAGAATACATAAATCTTTTACAGACCAAGGATATGGTTTTTTGTACGGGTAGTGCAGGAAGCGGTAAAACTTATCTTGCAGTTGCAGAAGCGCTGCGCCTTGTTCTTTCGCACAAAAAGAGCAAGCTCATAATTACCCGTCCTGTTGTAGAAGCCGGAGAAAGCCTTGGTTATCTGCCCGGAGATCTGGAACAGAAGATTAATCCGTACCTGCGCCCTCTGCGTGATGCAATGGAATCGGTAACCTCTATAGAAACTGTAAAAAAACTTACCGAGTCTGGTATTATAGAAGTTGCTCCGCTTGCATATATGCGTGGCCGTACCTTAAACAACGCAGTAATCATTCTGGACGAAGCGCAGAACACCACCAATTCACAGATGAAAATGTTCCTAACCCGTATGGGTGAAAATTCCAAGGTGTTTATAACAGGAGATCCTACTCAGATTGACCTTCCAAAAAAACACAGCTCGGGACTGGTGCATTCAATAAGCATTTTGTATAAAATAGAAGATATAGGTTTTATGGAACTTACGGCAGAGGATGTCGTAAGAAATCGTCTTGTTAAGAAAATTGTAAGGGCTTACGAAAATGAAAAACAATCAGAAGACCAGTAAACAAAAGAATAACAAAAACAGCGAAAAAAAGAATTCCTTCGCATTATTTTTTAAAAGCGTAGGACAGTATATAAGGACAAAGTATCCTTTTTTGCTCCTGTTTCTTGTAGGCTATATGGCAATCTGCGCACTTGTATTTGCAAAAATTACTACAAGCGAAACAGTTGCAAGCTTTTCTATTGAAGATTTTGAAATAGGACAGATTTCGGACCGAACAATTATTTCCGAAAAAAGTATTCCGGCCGATGATGCAAATCCTTATTCAATTGTAGCCGGTGAAAAAATAATCAAAAAGGGCTTTGAAATTACAGAAGAAGCCTATGCCAAGCTTGAAAAAATGATTGCGTCTCCGCTTTACATAGACTACAGGGCCTTTGCAAACAATATCCTGTATCTGCTGGTTATTGCAATCATGTATTACCTGCTGTTTTCTCTTTTGCCGTTTGGCCGCAAGATAAGACTTCAGGAACCGCTGCTTCAGGTAATATTCCTTATAGCAATTTTCTTTGCGGCTTCGTTTGGAACAAAACTTCCTTTGTGTACAAATCCGTATGCACTGTGTATGATAATTCCGGCAAGCCTTTTTACAATGATTATTACAATTCTTTACGGACAGAATTCGGCAGTACTTTTTTCATTCATAGTTTCTTTTGCAGTGCTGGGCTCCGGCTCGTGGGAAATTGTTCCGTTCCTGTTTACACTGGGATCTTCTATGTCTTCGGTTGCAATTGTGCGCAAGGTAGAACGACGAATTGACCTTGTGTTTGCAGCAATCATTCTTGCTCTTTGCGACCTGGTTTTCTTTGTACTGCTCATTGTTGTGTTCAACGAAACCTTTGTTCCACACGTAAAGCTTTTTATAGGAATCTTCTGCAACGGATTCCTTTCGGGCATTCTTACGCTCGGACTTCTTACTCCGCTTGAATACATGCTCAACACCGCGTCGGTTTTCCGTCTTATGGATTTGAGTGATACAAATGCAGCCCTTCTTAAAAAAATGTGTATTACTGCCAGCGGTACCTACCAGCATTCTATGATGGTTGCACAGCTTGCAGAATTTGCCTGCCGCGAAATTGGAGCTAACCCGCTTATTGCTCGTGTAGGCGGTTACTATCACGATATTGGTAAGCTTGACCAGAGCGAATACTTTGTAGAAAACAAGCAGGGCGACACCGAAAAACACAACGATATAAACCCAACCCTTTATGCAACTGTAATCAAAAGCCATGTAAAAAAGGGTGTGGAAAAAGCAATGCAGATGCACCTGCCGCGCGTAATTATAGATGTAATTGCAGAGCATCACGGAAACACTGTAATTCAGTATTTTTACCAGGAAGCCAAGGAAAAAGACCCGTCTCTTTCTCCAGAAGATTTTGCTTACCCGGGACCTGCTCCTACAACCCGCGAAAGTGGAGTAGTAATGCTTGCCGACACAGTAGAAGCAGCCTGTCATACACTCAAAAATCCTTCTATTCCGCGTCTTGAAACCTTTATTACAAGTCTCATAAACGCAAAAATAGAAGCAAAACAGCTTGATAACTGCGATCTTACTTACCGGGATATTTCTAAAATAAAAGAAGCCTTTGTGCAGATTCTTGCAGGCTTTTATCACAGCCGTATTGAATACCCTGACCAGCAGGACCCGGACGATATAAAGCAGCAGGAAAAACAGGAAAAGCCTGAGCGCCCTGAAAAACCGGAAGAAAAAAAGGCGGTAAAAAAGTAGATGTCTAACAGGATTTTTGCTGCAGTTGGGGAGGGGGTGCAGGAACCCCACTGGATAGAGGCAGCCGTACAGTTTATGGAAAAAGCCGCTTTGCTTCTTGGATACGACGGAGAAGAAATATCCCTGCTTTTTTGTAACGACGAATATATAAAAGAGCTCAATAAGACTTACCGTAACATAGATGCACCTACAGATGTTTTATCTTTTGAAAACGACGAAGAATATACAGACGAAGAAGGCAGCTGGAAATGTGTAGGAGATATAGTAATTAGTCTCCAAACCTTGCCGGTAAATGCCGAATATTTTGAAGAGGACCAGAATTCAGAATTAAAGAGACTGCTTGTACACGGACTGCTTCATCTGAATGGAATGGACCACGGAGAAGAACATATAGAAAAAGGAAAAGCTCCACAAGGAGAAATGCTTGTGCTCCAGGAGCAGACACTACAAAAATTAAAGGATGAAATTATCATAAAATGAGTTTGTTTAATCACAAAAAAAAGAATAAAGCGGGTACTCCAAGCGAAATTGACAAAATAGAAGAAAAAATCCTTAACGAAGAAAAAAAGGATATGATTCAGGGAGTAGAAGACCTTTCCATTACTTCGGTAAAGGAGGTTATGGTTCCGCGCATTGACGTAGACTTTATTTCTTCGGATACACCAAAGGACGAGCTTGTAACAAAAATCATTGCAAGCGGCCACTCCCGATTCCCGGTTTATACAGATTCCATAGACAATGTTGTGGGCGTGCTTTATGTAAAAGACCTGCTCAAATCGTTTGCAGAAAACCAGGCAATTGACCTTTTAAAGATAATCCGTAAGCCATATTTTGTTCCGGAAAGCAAGCGCATAGATTCCCTCCTGCGTGAATTTAAACGCCACCACCTGCACATTGCAATGGCAATAGATGAATACGGCGGAATCTCGGGTATTGTTACAATGGAAGATATTATAGAAGAAATTGTAGGCGATATTCAGGATGAGTTTGACAAGGAGCGCGAGGACATAATCACCATAAACGAAAATGTCTGGCTTTGTGATGCCCGCGTAGACCTGGACGATTTGAACGAGACAATTAGCGCCCAGTTCCCTAACGAAGATTTTGACTCTCTTGGCGGATTTGTATTTGATTTATTTGGCAAAGTTCCTGTAAAATATGAAAAGGCTTCATGGAACAACTATGATTTTATAGTTCAGGACATGGAAGGACATAGAATAAACGTAATTAAGGTAATAAGAAACAATGAAGATGACCAGAATCAAACCGAATAAGGGCATTGTTGCTGCCGTATTATTGGCATTTGTTATCTCTCCGCTTTGTGCAGCTCCGGCGTCGGGGCAGGCCTCTGTGTTGGATAAATACAACCTGGGACTTGAGTTTCAGCAGGACGAAAACTATTATGCCGCATCCCAGTATTATCTGGAAGTTGTAAAAGACAATCCTGCTTTTACCGATGCCTGGTATAAGCTTGCAGAATGTTCCTATAAGCTTGGAGAATTTGACCTTGCCCTGCAGTATCTGGAAAGCGCAGAAAAATACGAAAAGAACAATAATCAGATTCAAAACCTTAAGGGAATGGTTTATGTTTCTCTTGGTCAGATAGAAGAAGGTCAGAAGATCTTTAATGAAATACTTAAAAAATACCCTAATGATATAGATGCCCACTTTGGCCTTGCAGAAATTGAGCTTTACGAAGGAAGATTCAGCGGGGCAGAAAATGAATACATGGAAGCGCTCAAAAGGCAGAATACAAACCGCAAGGCCCTGCTTTCTTTAGCTTTGGTTTATGCAGAACGCGGAAACAGCACTAAAGCAAATACGTATCTGCGCCAGGCCCTTTCTTATTATTCGGGGGAGCCGGAGGTTCATTATCTTGCTTCTATTATTTATTCCATGCAGGGAGATTACATTACTGCCGAAAAACAGGCGCGCATTGCCGTAGAAGTAAACAGCAACTACGACAAAGCCTATGATATGCTTTCTACAGTTTTGTACCAGCAGGGAAGATATTCCGAAGTAATTGATATAAGCGACTACCTCATAAGCCGTAACCGCAAAAATACAAATGCCTGGTTCATTAAGGGTGTTGCACAGAACAAACTTGGAAATACCTCTGCTGCAATAGAAACCTGGTCAAGTGGACTTTCAATTAATCCGCAGGATGAAATTATGCGTTCTGCAATGGAAAACGAAGTTCGTAATACACTTAGCCTGGAAGACAGCCGCCGTGCTTCTTATGCCAAGTATCATATTGATAACGCAAAGCAATATGCATCGCGCTATGATGGTTCCGGGGCAGTTTATGAATACCAGAGAGCCTTGCTTCTTGACCCTATGAACTACGAAGCACGTTCTGCTTATGCAGATATTCTTGAAATAAACGGAATGTACGAGCTTTATCTTGAACAGCTTAAGTTTATAAAGGAACACAATTACGACAAGCTTACAAGCCGCCAGAAAACAACGCTGGACGACAAAATAGAAGCCTTTGATTCGCTTTTGATTGATAACCTTGGCGTTAAGTGGAAGGTTGAGCCTTTCTATCTGGACAAAACCCGCTGGAACATTGCCGTGTTCTACGAAGAAAGCAATAATTCCTTTATTCACGCAGATACAAACCGCCTTGTTGCAAATGCTGCTGCAGACATATTCAGCGGAGTTGCAATTACAAGTGTAAAAACTCAGGTTACTCCGGTAAGCGGTTACGGCGAAGCCTTTAAGAGTGCACGTGCCGGAGCCTTTGATTACTTTATCATCCTTTCGCTTAGCGAAGGCGAAAACGACATGACCTTAAACAGTACAATGTATTCCGGCCGCACAGGGCTTGAAATTACAAAGAACTCCTTTTACTGCACAGGTAATAACCGCTTTAGCACAGTTCTCCGCCGCTTCCGTAATTCGGTTTTGGAAAAGCTTAGTGTTCGTGGAAAACTTTTGGCACGCAATGGAAAAACTGTTCTTGTAGATTTGGGTAAATCAGAAAACATTGTTACAGATGCAGTGTTCAAAATCATCAAGAAGGGCCAGATAAGAACTGCAGATTCCGGTACCGGACTTTATTACCGCGATGATGATGTGCTTGGTACTCTCGTAATTACAACTCTTGGAGAAGAAATCTCGGAAGCCACAATAGAAAATCACGGCTTTTATGACCGCATAAATATTGATGACGAAATTGTTCTTGTTTCAATGCCTGCTGCAAAAACCAACAACGATGCCAACGGAAACGCAATTGATAATGTTCCGGCTGCAGACGAAAAGGGTAACGCAGTTGTAAAGAACGAAGTAAAGGGCTCCGAGCTTGTAGACGAAATAAAGAAAGCCGTAGAGCGCCCGTCAATTCTTGATTTGTTGAGGAATATTTATTAAGCCCGTGTCATTGCGAGGAGCGAAGCGACGTGGCAATCCACATATAAAGAGGGATTTTTTATGAAAAAGAGACTTTTTATAATTTCCATTTTTTTCACCATGACAATGTTTTTATCTGCCCAGAGCCGTCCCGTTGTTCAGGACATTCAGGCACAGGCTTCTAAGGGCACACGAATAAATATTAGCTGGACCTTGCCGTCGGATCCTCTTGGAGAGATTACAAAGCTTTTGATATACCGCGACA
>JAFYDO010000010.1 GCA_017544745.1 Treponema sp.
AAAAAGCTTAAAGGCTTTGAAGAAGCAGGCTACGGAAAGCTTCCTGTTTGTATTGCAAAGACTCAAAATTCAATCAGCCACGATCCAAAGTTGATTGGTGCTCCGCGCGACTTTACATTCCCGGTACGCGATGTTCAGCTTTATGCAGGCGCAGGCTTTGTAGTAGCCCTTGCCGGCGACATCATGACAATGCCAGGACTTCCAAAAGCCCCGGCAGCACTGGATATTGATGTAGACGACAACGGTGTAATTTCAGGGTTGTTCTGATTATTCCGGCTTTTTTGTATAAACCTTTATATAATCAATATACAGGGTATTTGATTTATCTGCTTTCTCAACATTGTCATTGTCTTCAAAATCACTGCTGATTTGTAATTCAACCTCAAAGGCCGGATCATTATCGCAATCCTTTAAGAATGAATTTTTAGCAAAGCTGGCAAGTTGTTTTCCATCAAGATAAATTGTTATTACATCTTTACCCCAAACATATTTGAGTACATGCCAGTCATTGAACCAGTCATCACCCAAGGTGTCTTCGAACAAATTATTCTGGCTGCATAAGAAATCTGCCTTTTCAAAATCAAACTCTGGGGAGAACCACCACCTTCCTGATTCCGCATCGTTCCAGTTTACAGATGACTCAAAAAATCGGCTTGGAGTTGCAAAAAACATTGCTTCAATGTAGCGGAGTCTTATACTATTTTTATAACCTTTGGAAGTCATTTCGTTTGGCAAATCAAGAATAATTTTTAACCAGTCTTCTCCCTTGTTGAGCTTGAATTTAAACTCCCATAAGCTGTTTGCGATTGGAAGCCGTTCGTGAATTACAACTTGAGATGCTTTTATAAGTTTTTTTGATGTATCTATTGATGTTGATAAACAAAGGTTTCCGTCCTTTATCTGGACATTTTCCTTAGCCCATTTATGAGTGTAAGAGTCTGGAGTATTGCCGTCATTATAATCGGACACATCCCATCTTCTGTTTTCAAAATTTGTTTTATCTGCATCATCAAAATCTTTTGACCAGAATAAGTCATACGAATCAAGGAGATCCGATGGTTCAGCAATATCCTGTGTTTCAACAGGTTCCGGTGATGTAACAGGGACCTGCGGTTCAACCTTGCCGTTAGAAGCACAGCCAATAAATAAAAGACATAAAATTGTTGTAAAACCTGCTGTAAATAATTTGATTTTTTTCATAATATTCCTCCTGATAAAAAGTATACATGAAGGTCTAGTGCAATGACAATACTTCTTCTTCCGTCAATAACCTGTACTCGCCAAGTCCCAGCTCAGGGTCAAGTTCAAGTTCCCCAATGCTAACCCGTTTAAGGAAGGCAATCTTATTTCCAACTGCTGCAAACATTCTTTTTACCTGGTGGTATTTGCCTTCGTAAATTGTCAAAAGTGCTTTGTCGGGTGCCTGCCAGTTAATAAAAGCGGGTTGGGCGGTAAAGCCTGCTTCGTTGTGTTCGGGTTCAATTTCAATACCAAGTTCAAACTGGCGGGTGATTTCCTGCTGGTGGTCTTGTGTTTCCTCGTGTTCAAGCTCACAGTAATAGGTTTTGCTGATGTGTGTTTTTGGAGAGATGAGCCTGTGTGTAAGTTCACCGTCGGTTGTAAAAAGCAGAAGTCCTTCGGTGTCTATGTCAAGCCTGCCGATTATATGAAGCTTTTCTATAAAATACGGAGTGCGGTAGCTGTCATCCAGAAGATCGAATACAGTCTGCTTCTGGCCTTCTTTTGTAGAGCACACAGCATCCTGAGGTTTATTCATCATAAGATAAATGTTTTTGTGAAAGTCTATCTGTTCGCCGTCGATAGTGAGGGTATCTTTGTCTACATCAAACTGAGTCCCAGGGTCTGTAACCCGCACCCCATTCAAAAGCACTTCACACTTATGCAGAACCTTTCGTATTTCCTTGCGGGACCCAAACCCCTCATGCGCCAAAAGCTTATCTATTCGCTCCATATAAAATTATTATACCGTAATATAATTTTTTATGGTAGAATATTAGAAGGAGTAAATTATGTACCTTGGTGGAATTGATGTTTATTATCTTCTTTTAGTGTTACCGGCTGCATTGCTCAGCCTTCTTGCATCGGCTATGGTAAAATCCCGCTATGCAAAATATGACAAGGTGATGTGCGCAAAAGGCATTTCTGGTGCACAGGCTGCACAGATTCTGCTGCGTGCAAACGGCATAACAGACGTACGCATTGCACACATTGGCGGAAAGCTTACCGACAATTATAATCCTACAAACAAGGTGCTTAGTCTGAGTGACTCCACCTTTGCCAGCCGTTCCATTGCTGCAGTAGGAGTTGCGGCCCACGAGACAGGGCATGCAATCCAGCATAATGTAGGCTATGGTCCGCTCATTTTCCGACGCATGCTTGTTCCAGTTGCAAACTTTGGTTCACGCTTTGGTCCGACACTTGCAATATTGGGAATTGTTCTTGGGGCCGTTGCAAGCCTTGAACAGTACATTCCGATTTTTCAGCTTATAACAGATATCGGTCTTTTGCTTTTTGGCGCTTCCATGATTTTTTATATCATAACACTGCCGGTAGAGTTTAATGCTTCACGCCGCGCCATCCGCATCTTAATGGAAACCGGCACCATCACATCTAAGGATGAAATTAAGGGTGTAAAAAAAGTCCTTACCGCCGCAGCACTGACTTATGTTGCATCAGCACTTACGGCAATAGGATCGTTCTTGAGATTGCTGCTTATCACAAATAGTAGAAGGAATCGACGATAGTTCTGCGGCCCTTCGACCCCTTCGACAGGCTCAGGGACCCCGGGACCCCGCTATTTCTTTCTTTCCTGGATAGGTACGTAGTCGCGTTCTTTTGAAACGTTCTTGTATGCAGGGCGGTAGATGCGGCCTCCACTTACAATCTCTTCTATGCGGTGAGCAGACCATCCGGCAATACGAGAAATTGCAAAGATTGGAGTAAACAGCTCGCGCGGAATATTGAGCATGCTGTAAACAAGACCCGAATACATATCTACGTTGGCACAAATCTTTTTATCTGAATTGTGAACTTCCTGGATGATTGCAGGTGACAGCTTTTCAATAAGCTCGTAAAGGGCAAGTTCTTCTAAGAAGCCTTCGCCTTTTTCTTTAGCAAGCTTTTTAGCCTTTGCTTTGAGCAGAACTTCACGCGGATCATTAATTGTGTAAATTGCGTGACCCATTCCGTAAATAAGACCACTGCGGTCTCCGGCTTCCTTAGTTGCAATTTTTTTAAGATAGTTGCCGACTTCTTTTTCGCTGGTCCAGTCCTTTACGTTTGCTTTGATGTCATCCATCATTTCCATAACCTTGATGTTGGCACCACCATGGCGGCGTCCTTTAAGAGAACCAACAGCAGCAGCCATAGCAGAATAAGTATCTGTATCGGCAGAAGAAACAACGTGAACTGTAAGAGAAGAGTTGTTACCACCACCATGCTCGGCGTGCAGAATCAAAGCAAGGTCAAGAGTTTCGGCTTCGAGCCTTGTATATGATTTATCTGAACGGATGAGGCGCAAAAAGTTTTCTGCAGTACTAAGCTCTGCCTTTGGATTATGAATGAACATACTCTTGTTGTCATAGTAGCGGCGTTTTGCCTGATAACCGTAAGCGGCAAGGGTAGAAAAACGTGCAATGAGCTGTACACATTGCTTTACAATATTTCCAACACTGCGGTCTTCCGGATCGTCATCATAAGAGTAGCTTGCTAAAACTCCTCGGGCAATTTTATTCATAATATCGCTCGAAGGAGCCTTCATAATCATGTCTTCGGTAAAGTGTTCCGGGAGTGAACGGTACTCTCCAAGATATTCCTTAAAGTTGTCCAGTTTGGCTTGGGTTGGAAGCTCTCCGAACAAAAGGAGATATGCACACTGTTCGTATCCAAACTGCTTGTTTTTTTCGGCATCTTTAATTAAATCTTCTACATTGTAACCGCGGTAAATCAAACGTCCGGGAATAGCAATTTTCTGGTTATCCTTCATTTCGTAGCCGACAACGTCTCCAATACGTGTGAGACCTACCAGAACACCTGTGCCGTTTGCATTTCGTAAACCACGTTTTACATCATAAGTTTTGTACAAATCTGGGTTTATAGGATCATTGTGGACGGCAAGTTTTTCAAGACTCTTTAAGATTGCTGCATCTGATTTTTTAGAAAGCATATTAGTATCCTCCTCGCAATGATTCTTTGCATATATATGCACAATTCCTGCATAAATATACGCAAACACTCATACATTATTTAATAATATTAAATAATTATACAAATATTAAAGAGGATGTGCAATAGAAGGTATGTTTAAAAACCTATTGCCGCAGCAACTTTTCGCTGAAACAAGGGTGTTTGTACAGCTTTTCCATTAATTACCATACTGGTGGAGTGGCCTCCGTCAAACTGCATGGCCTGTGTACAGCCTAACTCGTGCATGATAGCGGCACATTCGGGGTAGGAAAGACCGTTTTTGTCGGTAAGAGAAAAGTCCGGTGTTACAGCAAAAAGATAGAGAATGTGACCGGTATTGTCGGTACCACAGGCAGTGCGGGAACGTCGGTTTTGTGCAAATTCTAAAATCTGCCCGTCCTTTAAGATTACAAAAAAACCGCCTGCTGCATAATCGTATTTTTCAATTTCTGAATAGTTTTGATTTTCAAGAATTGAACAGGTAAGAACACCATTCTCATCTGTAAAGATTGCAAGAGCACAATATTTTTGGATAGGCTCGGACAGAATACTGCCGTTGTCTTTGATAATGCCTTCTGCCTTTACAGAAGCTCCGTCAGTGGAAAATTGCGTTGTGTTTACGGCCACTGTTAAATCCTTCTGGCGGGCAAAGTCTTTTACGCTAAA
>JAFYDO010000085.1 GCA_017544745.1 Treponema sp.
AAAGGCGGGAGAGCGGCTTGCGGTTGTGGGATTAAACGGGGCTGGTAAGACTACGTTTATCAAGCTTTTGATGCGGCTTTATGAACCTACAGAGGGAGCAATTTTTCTGAACGGCCAGGATATCCGAAGCTGGGATTTGAAATCTTATTTTGCAATTATTGCTCCTGTGTTCCAGGATGTAAATCTTTTTGCAATGACCTATAAAGAAAACGTCTCTATGAATGAGCTTGAAAATACAGACGACGAGCTTGTAAAAAAATGTACTGAGGATGCGGGACTTGGAGAAAAAATCCGCGACCTTAAAGACGGCATTGATACCCAGCTGCTCAAAGTTATTTACGATGACGGAATAGATATGTCCGGCGGAGAAAAGCAGAAGCTGGCGCTGGCGCGAGCCCTTTATAAAAACGCTCCTGTTGTTGTGTTAGACGAGCCTACCGCAGCTTTGGATGCACTTGCCGAAAGTAAGCTCTATCAGGATTTTGATAAACTGATTTACGGTAAGACTGCCATTTATATTTCGCACCGATTAAGCTCAACTCAATTCTGTAATAATGTTGCAATGTTTAAGGATGGCCAGCTAATAGAGTATGGAACTCACGACAGCCTTATGAAAAAGAAGGGTGAGTACGCAAATATGTACAAGGTTCAGGCACAGTATTATGTAGAGGAGGGCGAGCTTTGAAAACGCGTGGCGATAAAAAAGAAAACCTTTCAAAGAAAGTAGTCCTCTACATGCTCAAGGTTGTTGCAAAAGAAAAGCCTGTATACTTTGTGCCGTTTGCAATGTATTTTATTACAAACCTCATGCGCAGGGTAGAAACAATTATTCTTCCAAAGTTTTTGATTGATGCGCTGGTGGGCCTGTATAATGGCGAAAATCTTTCATTCTATCTGCAGCGTGCAATCCTCTTTGCGGGAATAACTGTGGGCATGCAGTTTGCAGCTTCTGTAATTGAACACTGGGCCGGAAGAATCCAGAACTACTACAACGAATGGTTTAATCTTTATTTTGAACTTAAGGTAAATGAACACGCC
This sequence comes from Treponema sp., assembly GCA_017544745.1. Next base: position 1,039 of record JAFYDO010000085.1, read on the forward strand.
ATGAAGATTGACTTTGAGCACACCGAAAACCCCGAGGTGCTTGACCAGCTTCATAAAGCAAAAGAAGGTATGAGCTGGTACAGCGGCAACGTCTACGGAATCCTTTACCAGCTTTTTAATATCATCAACAATGTGGTTGTTATAATTGGTGTTATAACAATTATTGCAATTTCGTGTCCGATTATCATTCCTATAGAAGTTGTTTCAATCGGTCTGTGTGCAATCTTTAATCGTAAGATTAATCTGCTCGAAATCAAAAGCTTTCAGGGGCTTGCAAAACAAAACAGAATCTTTGGCTATATTTTCTGGGAGCTTAGCGATTTTACCTACGGCAAGGATGTAAGGCTTTATAACAGCGCAGACCATTTTACAAAACGCGCAGAAGAACATCTGGATGAACAGGTAAAAATCTGGAAAAATCAGGCAGAAGGAACAAAGCGCCAGCAGTACATAATCAACATAATTACTGCAATTACAAGCGGACTTACATATTTTTATATAGGGCTTAAGGCTGTAAAGAAGGTTGTATCTATCGGAGATTTCTCGATGCTTGTTTCGGCAACCTCTAACCTTGGACAGAGCTTTGATGCAGTTGTAAAATCTTTCCAGGAAATAAGCAAACGTTCAAG
>JAFYDO010000086.1 GCA_017544745.1 Treponema sp.
ATCTTACACCGGATCAGTCACAGTATAATCCTGGCGACATAGCACAGGTGCTCATGGAAAGCCCGCTTCCTGCTGGAGACTATCTGATTACTGTAGAACGCGAAGGTATCTTTACCGAAGAAATAAGACATTTTGACTCTCCTGCCAACGTAATTGAGATTCCTATTGCAACAAATTATGTTCCGGTAATTTATGTAGCAGTTTCTTCTTATTCTGTACGAAACGGAGAACCTACCCATGAATACGGGGAACCGGATCTGGACAAGCCAAAGGGCTACTTTGGTGTAACACCTCTTTTTGTAAATCCTTATGTAAGAGCCTTCTCTGTAAAGGTAGAAAGCGACAAACCGACCTACAAACCGGGAGAAACAGCAACATTAACTCTTACAGCAACAAAGGGCGGCAAGCCTGTTTCAAATGCAGAGCTTACTGTAATGGCTGTAGACCGTGGTGTTCTTGATTTGATTAATTACCATGTTCCAAATCCTATTGAATATTTTTACTCAAGCTACAACTACCCTCTCCGTGTAAGAGGTGGTGACTCCCGAGCCCTTTTGATGGACCCTGTTTCTTACAGCATCAAGGATCTGCTTGGTGGAGATGCCGACGAAGAAGAAAAAGATGAAGACAGCGAACGCAAGGACTTTAGGCCAACCGCAGTCTTTGAACCTGTTGTAATGACAGACAAGGACGGAAAAGCAACCATAACCTTTAAGCTGCCTGACAGTCTTACGACCTACAGAGTTACTGCTTTTGGTGTAAAGGACGACCTTTTTGCTTTGCAGGAAGATGAGTTTGCAGTTCAGAATCCTATTAATGTTCAGCAGGTTCAGCCAAGAAAGCTGCGCGAACGCGATACTGCAGAATGTGGTGTTCTTATTACAAACCTCGATTCCGAAGGTCACGAAATTACCGTAAGCCTTGAGGCACGCACTCCAACCAAGAACACTTCTCAGGATGAGCGTGAAGGACGCATTACTGTTCCTGGAGTTGCTGTTGTAGACGGAGAAGCCCAGCACAAGGTTTGGGTTGCAAGCGGAGAAAGCACTGTTGTTTATTTTGATGTTGCGGCTCAAACGCAGGGAACCGTCCAGCTGGTTTATACAATAAGTTCAGACATTCTCAACGAAAAGCTCAACTCTCCTGTAAAGATTGAAAAGACCTTTACCTACGAAACAGTTGCAACCTACGGCACACTCGACGACGACAAAAAATCTAAGCAGAGCGAAATTGAGCAGATTGCAATTCCAGGCTTTGCAAAAGAAGGACGCGGAGACCTTACCTTTACAATTGATGCAACAAGACTCGGTATGCTTGGCGGCGCAGTAAACTATCTGTTTGACTATCCGTACGGCTGTCTTGAACAGCAGTCAAGCGCAGTCCTCCCGCTCATAGCCTTTGGAGAATATATTGATGTATTTGGTCTTGATTCAAAGATTGCAGATATAAATAAATGCGTAAAATCTTACATATACGGCTGGGGTAAGTATCAGCTGGAGGATGGAGGCTTCCCTTACTGGCCGGGCGGCTCTTACTCTTCTTTGTATGTAAGCATGAGAATGGCATATATTTATGTTCTTGGATTGCAGCGCGGTTATACCAAGGATGATTTTGGCTACAGTCTGCCAAAGCTTTTGGACTACATTTACAGCAATGCAAATCTTTACGAAAGCTATTCTTATGATTATCTTAAGGCCTATGCTGCTTACATCTTTACTCTTGCAGGCGACAACCGCATGAAAGCCGCTATGGAAAAACTGTATGCAAAACGCGAAGACCTTAATCTTTCTACCCAGGCACTGCTTGCTCTTGCCTACGCAAACCTTGGTCAGAATGGAGACCGCACTGCCCTGTCAAATGCAAAAGCCCTTGCAACTTCAATAAGAAACTATCTGCAGATTGACGGACGCACAGTAACAGTACTCCGCAAGACCAGAACAGATATGTGGGACTGGTATAATTCCGACAGCGAACAGATGGCTCTTATTTTACAGCTGTTTACTACACTCAATCCAAAGGACAGCATAGTAGATAGACTCATCTATACACTTTTGCAAAACCAGAGTCACGGCTACTGGAGCAATACTGCAACCACAAGCCGCGTTCTTGAAGCAATTTACACTTACATACAGCTGCGCGAACTGGACAAGACAGATTATTCTGCAGGTGTAGCAATTGGCGGTAATCAGGTACTCAGCGCTAACTTTAAGGGTGCAGATGCAAAGCCTGTAACACTCAAGCTGCCGTTTGAAGATGAAATTGTTGCTTCTCTTGCAAAAGATACCGCACAGGAAGTTACATTCGAAAAGAACGGAAAAGGTAATCTTTACTACACAATCGAAATGCGTTATGCAATTATGGATGAAAACATTTACGCCCGCGATGAAGGACTTAAGGTAGAATATACAATTACCGATGCCGAAACCGGTGAAGTTGTAAACAAGCCTAACGAAACAGACAGCCTGCTCAAGCTTGTAAGTGGAAAAACCTACAAAGCAAGCATAAAGCTTTCTTCTTCAAAAGCACGTGACTATGTTGCAATGAGAGCTCCAATTCCTTCAGGTGCAGAGATTCTCGATTCTTCTTTAGTAACAACCGGAACTGTAGATGACGGCGACAACTGGGGAAGCTGGGGCCACTGGCTTACAAACAAGACTATTCACGACAACGAAATAAGGTTCTTCTGGGATGAATTTGGTTCCGGTGCTACAACCGTAAACTTTACATTCCGTGCCGCAAGAAGAGGTGTTTATCCTGTTCCGCCGGTTCAGGCAGAATGTATGTACGAACCAGAAACCTTTGGACGTTCAGACGGATACCTTTGTACAATAGAATAGGCCTATGCGTCGAAAAATAATCATACCGGTAGCAGTACTGGCGGGTGTTATAATTTGCACTCACCTGCTGCTGGTATTTTTTCCATTTAAAAATCTTTCCTCATTTGAGTCAAAACCTGTGTCTCAGATTTTTGTAGATGACACAGGTAAGCTTTTGCAGATTACAGCCCTGCAGGACGGAACCCGCTGCGAATACACAAAGGCGGCTGACCTAAGCCGCGATGTAAAAAAAATCTTTATAAAAACAGAAGACAAACGTTTTTATTTTCATAGCGGTTCAGACCTTTTTGCACTTGCAAGCGCTGCTGTACAAAACCTTGGCAACAAAGGAATTGTGCGTGGTGGTTCAACCATAACCATGCAACTGGTAAAAATGATAAACCAGGATTCTACGCCAACTGTAAGCCGCAAGCTTTCCGACATTTTTTATGCCCATGTACTGGAAGCAAAAAAAACTAAAAAGTATATTCTTGAGCTTTATCTGAACAATATCTTTTTTGGACATGGCGCAGTTGGAATTAGTTCTGCAGCCCGCACCTACTACGGCCAGACTGTACAGGAGCTTACCCACGAGCAGTTATGCTGTCTTGCTGTAATTCCGCGAAACCCAAGCCTGTATGACCCGATCAAAAATTCTGAGCTTTGTGCAGAACGAGCGTGCAGTCTTTATAATAAAATATTTCATAAAAAACTGACTGCCGTCGAGTTTATTCAATTTTTGCCGTCAAAGCTTTACACTTACCCTTACGAAGCTCCGCACTACATACGCTATATTACCAGCACAAACCCGGAGCTTTTGGAACAGGATAAAAATGCCGACAGCAGGCACATACTTTCTATAAATCTTGAACTCCAGCATTATGCAGAACGCCTTGTAAACGACGGACTTACTCAAGCAGCCGGCAGCAGAATCTCCAATGCAAGCCTGCTTCTTATAGAAAACAAAACCGGAAAACCTGTAGCCTGGGTTGGCAGCGCAGACTTTTTTGATAATGAACACAGCGGTCAGATTGACGGAGTGCTTGTAAAAAACCAGCCTGGCAGTTCCATGAAGCCTTTTTTATATGCACTTGCTCTTGAAACAAAAGACGATACGGGCCACAGTATGTACACACCAAATTCCATTCTTGCAGATATTCCGCAGGAGTTTGGCGGACAAACGCTTTATATACCGTCTAACTTTAATAACCGCTTTAACGGACCCGTACGATTCAGAGTTGCCCTTGCGTCGAGTCTTAATGTTCCCGCTGTTTCAATTTTGAACAGCATAGGAGTAAAAAACTATCTGAACAAATTATACGAGCTAGGATTTGAATCTCTACGTCAGACAGGAGAACAGGCAGACCTTGGACTTGCACTTGGAGCCGCAGGGGTTCCCCTTAATGAGCTGGTACCGGCTTTTGCAGTTTTTGCACGCGACGGAAAAGACTTTGCAGGAAACCAGATTTATACCAGCGACACTGCCCGTCTCATAGACGATTTTCTTTCGGACAAGGCAGCACGTGTAACAGGCTTTGGATATTCGCAGGTTTTTGAAACCGACTATCCTTCTATTTTTAAAACAGGAACCTCAAATCAGTACCAGAATATTATTGCACTTGGCGCAACCAGAGAATATACAATTGGAGTATGGATGGGAAACTTTAGCGGCCAGACTGTCGTTGGAAAAACCGGAAGCTCCCTGCCCGCCTGGGTTGCAAAAAGCCTTTTGGATTATATTTACGGAAGCGCTACCTCTTATTCAAACCTTGCATTTCCTGAACCGGAAAACTGGAAAAAAGAAAAAATCTGTTCTCTAAGCGGAATGATTGCAGGACCAGACTGCCCCGCAACAGTTTATGAATACTGCCAGGAAAATAGTACCCCTGGAAAATGCACCTGGCACAAAACAGAAAACGGGGAACTCAAAACTTTATATCCTGCCGAATACCAGCAGTGGGCACGCAAAACAAGACCAGAGGTTTTGATTGAATACAGCGACACTCCGCTTGAGATTCACAGTCCAAAAAATAATTCTGTTTTTTATTATTCGCAGCTTCAAAAAGAAAAGTTTGCAATTCCTGTAGAAGTATTTGGCGGGCAGCAGGAAAGCCTTACAGTTTATTATGATGATGTTTTTTACAGCCAGGTAGAACGGCCGTTTTCTTTTTCGCTGCCTGTAGAAAAAGGTTCACACACCTGCACGGTTAGATGTGGAGAAGAAGTCAGAACAGTTATTTTCCAAGTAAGGTAAAATTGTTTGCGGTACTGCTAAAAATAATTCCGCTTCCGGCTTTTTCAAAACAGGATAATGAAGAAACTGCATTTACAATTTCATCTTTCTTTCCCTGCGGAACTAAAATCATGAGCATTTCTTTTTCGGGAACAATGTCTACTCCAAAGAAGGTTGCATCGCCTTCGCGGGCTGTACCACGGGCACCGATTATTGTTCCACCGCCAGCGCCTGCTTTTCTTGCAGCAGCCATTGCATCCTCTGCGTAACCCTTGTTCACAATTATATTAATCATTTCATACTGTTCCATATTTTCTTCTCCCTGCTTAGAGTTGGTCATAAATTTCTGTGATTTATCTGAATTCCCTGCCTTTATAAAGCCATCCACATCTATTGTAAAAAGGACACCAAAGTGTGCTTTTTTTGTAAGGCACTCTTCCCCGATTGCTGCACAGACCTTTGGGCATATTGCTTCGTCAACAATATTCATTGTAATATCCTTACTGGTATCTCCAAGCCCCAGAAGCTGCAGCACACCATTAGAAGCGGTTCCACGTCCCATAAGGATTGTACCGCCCCCTGCTCCTGCCTGCTTTGCGGCATTGGTAATTATTTCCCCGCTTTCGTGAGGAACAATACACACAACTAGCTTGTACATTTACACCTCCATATAATGCCCATTATCTGAATAGCAATCAAAGGCATCATTGCAACAAGTGCAATTACACCAAAGCCAACCCCGCCACCGGCTGCCCCTATTGTAAACGAAAGCACAAAGGTAGAAGTAAGCGGGCCAGATGCAACACCGCCGGAATCAAAAGCAATACCCGTAAACATATCGGGACAGAAAATCATAAGCAGCATTGCAAGGGCATAACCCGGAATTAAAATCCATTTAATATCAAAGCCTGCAACAGCGCGCCACAGAGCCAGACCAATGGCTATAGAAGTTCCCACAGAAAGGAAAATCAAAAGTACCTTACGTCTAATTGTACCGCCGCTTACCTGTTCTACCTGTTCACTAAGGCACCAGACAGCAGGTTCTGCACAGACAATAATTGCGCCAAGTACGAGCCCTGTCAGAATGAGCAGGAAGTACCATATTCCACCCTTCTGCATGGCCAGAGCGCCAAGAGACTCTCCCAAAAGCTTTCCGGCCTGCATAAAACCGCCGTAAACTCCAAAAAGGAATATTGCAAGTCCTATAAAGCTGTACACAAAACCTATTATCATGCGTACAACCTGACGCATAGTCATCTTTAATAAGAAAATTTGAAAGATTATAAACAACGCAAATAACGGTGCAATAGAAGTAAAAGATTCTGTAAATGCATGTAGGAGCGATGCGCCCGCGCCCCCTGAGTCCCCTTCGACAAGTTCAGGAACCACATCGGAAATGTTCGCCCCGCCTGTACCTATAACAATTGCATACACCACCACCGCCAGCACCGGTCCTACAGAAGAAATACCTGTAAGTCCAAAGGAACTGTCCTGTCTTTTATCGCCGGCACGAACCGAAGATACACCAAGACCAAGCGCCATAATAAAAGGAACGGTCATTGGCCCGGTAGTAGCGCCTCCCGAATCAAAGCCTATATCCATAAAAGACGACGGTGCAAAAAATGCAACCACAAAAAGAATTGTATAGGAAATAAAAAGTGTCCACTTGAGCGAAAGCCGCAGGACTGTGCGCATAAGACCAAGCGTAATAAAAATGCCTACACCACCTGCAATTACAAAGGTAAAAGCAAGCTTATTTACTGCAGGAAAAACTCCGCGCACCTGGTCTGCAAAAACCTGAATATCCGGTTCGGCTGCTGTTACAATAAAACCGATTACAAAGGCCGCTGCCAGTAAAAGTCCAAGGCTCTTCTTTTTGGTAAGCTCGGCACCGCAGCGTTCACCCATCGGCTGAATTCCCATGTCTACACCAAGCAGGAAAATGGTTAGGCCAATAATTAAAAGAAATCCTCCAAGAGCAAAATGTCCCAGAGTACCAGCGTCAAGCGGAACTATAGTTAATCCCAGTAAAAAGACAATGCCCATTACCGGCAAAACAGAGACAGCTGTTTCTTTTAATTTATGAAGTATGTTCATGCGACAGTATCATTGTCGGGCTTAAAATGCGCTCCAGCCCTTACGTTCAATTCCTTCGACCCAAGCTGCAGCATATTTTTTTGCGCCTTCAAGGTCGTGGTCGCGGTAGTTTCCGCATTCCTGTTCTGTAGTAGCTGGTACAGGTTTATCCCATACAGCAACCTTTTTAAGAACGTTCATAAGGTGTCCGGCAATTTCTTCTTCGGAGCGGTTGCCCCAGACAGTAAAATAAAAACCGGTTCGACAGCCCATTGGAGAAAGGTCAATTACACCTTCCATTTCATCGCGGATATATTCGGCCATAAGGTGTTCCAGAGTGTGGATGGCACCAGTACTCATAAACTCCTTGTTAGGCTGGCAAAAGCGGATATCAAACTTGGTAACGATGTCCCCCTTTTCTCCAACCTTTTTTGCAGCAAGGCGTACAAACGGAGCCTTTACCTTTGTGTGGTCCAGATTAAATGAATCTACGTTATATTTTTTCTCCATACTATTCTCCAATCTCCAGCATTTTCTTTACAAGGCATGCACTTGTTGCAGCACATACGTCTTCGTTAAAGGAATAAGTTTTTTCTACAGATTCATCTGCCATATCAGAAAGGCAGCGCACAATTACAAAAGGCACCTTGTTGAGTGCACACGCATGAGCAATTGCAGCTCCTTCCATTTCTACACAAGCTGGAGCAAAGTCGGCCTTAATTGATTTTTTTGCCTTTGAATCGGAAATAAACTGATCTCCGCTTGCAATGAGTCCCTTTACAATTTTATGCTGTCCGGCAAATTCTGTCTGTTCAAAAGCCTTTACCGCAAGGTTTGCAAGAGTGTCATCTGCAGTAAACTTTTCTTCGAGCCCCGGAACCTGACCTTTTTTATAACCAAAAGCTGTTGTATCAAAATCGTGATAAACGGCCGCTGTTGAAACGACAAAATCAAAAACACCGAGTCCCTGTCCAAGCGCACCGGCAATGCCCGTATTTATTACCTTTGTAACACCAAACTTAATTATGAGCAGCTGGGCGCACAAGGCAGCGTTTACTTTACCAATACCGCTTTGAACAATTACTACATTTTTTCCGTATAAAACTCCGCAATAAAAAGTAAGGTTAGAAGCCTGTACACATTCCTTATTCTGAATGCTGTTTGCAAGCTCGCGGACCTCCGATTCCATTGCACCAATTATTCCGATTTTTTCCATTGGATTCCCCGGCTATCTCTGCTGCTTTTTTTCGTAGTACTCTTTAAATTCTTTACGTGTCTTAAACTGATTCAAAACTTCGTCTTTAAGCTTGTCTTCCAGATTAAATTTGTGAATTACCCAGTGACCAATGCTCTTATAAATTATAAAGCCCAGAAAAAGTCCACCAATAAGTGCAACAACAGAGAGTATGTTAAAAATTGTTCCCTTTGTTGTATCAGGAAGATTGAGCCACTTGAGCGTAATTACTGCAACAAGAAGCACAAGCCCCATTACACAGGCAAGAGAAATTATTATTTCAAAAATTGTTCCAATAAACAAAAATAAATTGGAAGTACTCTTTTTCTTGTTATAAGCTATCTGAGCCTGCTTGCGGCGTTCCTTTTCTTTTTCATCCAATTCTTCCATTTCACCGTTCATTTAGTTTTCCTCCAAATTATCTTGCGGTCCCTGAGTCTGTCGAAGGGTCCCCTCGTTTTTATTCTTACCTTCTTTAATAATTGCTACCAGGAAAGAAACTACCAGCATAATTCCGCAGACAACAACAGCAGAATCTGCAACATTAAAGGTTGGCCAGCGTTCAAGCCCAAAAAGCCCGTAAAATTTAACGTCAATAAAATCTACAACCCCTGCAGGACGGCATATTCTGTCTATGATATTTCCAAAGCCACCGCCTACAATACCACAGATTGCCCACTGCTGAAGCCTTGTAAAATCCTTGTTTCTAAAATAAATACTCAGAACAATACCAAGAACAATTATAGGAATAATTGAAAAAGCAATGCGGCGTAATCCATCAGGCCAGCCTGCGCCAAAGCTAAAGGCAACACCGGTATTTCGCACATGAATTATGCGCAGAAAGTCTCCACCAAACTGAGCACCAATTGTATACATGGGAATATATTTACAGATAAGAATCTTAGTAATCTGATCCAGCAAGATAACCGCTGCAGTTAAAATAAGCGGTATAAATTTAGATTTTGTATCTTTTTCCATGAGAGTAATTATATCAAAAAAGACGGGTATATTCTATAACCCTGTAGGTTCATCAATAAACACGCATTCAAGGCCAAGCTCGCTCTGAACCTTTTGCATGACAAGAGAAACGCCAAC
>JAFYDO010000087.1 GCA_017544745.1 Treponema sp.
TGTGTAACTGCAAAGTACACTGCTGAAATAAGAACCAGAAGAAGGCATACGATGCTCATGCCTACGATGAACTCGTGGCCTACTTCGGCAGGGGTGTGGGAATCAAAGTTTGGAACAAGCTTAAAGATCCAGCCGTTTATCCAGAACAGAGCTACAACAGTTACAAACTTTACAAGTCCCTTGTTCTTTTTGAACAGATGCGAAACTGCATTCACTATGTAAATCAGAGTAATAAAGAATGCTGCAACTGCAATGCTAAACATAAACATTGTCCAGAAGCATTTTCCGATTGTAAGATTGTAGGCAGCAAGTTCCGACTGAAGTGAAGGAAGAGCCTCGCTAAGTCCGCGGATAATATCTGGAAGACCCATTCTTACAAAGCAGAGTAATCCGCTAAGACAGTTTACAAGAGCACAGCAGAAAAGCCAGAAGAATGCAATTATAAACTTGCCCCACAAATGCTCGCCCATTGTAACAGGCAGCGAAAGATTGAGGTAGGCTTCATCTTCGAGCATGCTCTGTTTAAAGCGGCGGTCAATTGCAGTAATTGTCATTACAATGCAGACTACCGAGAATACACAGAATGCAATTGCAAGACAAGCAGCAACTATTTCTTTCTTTGCTGAAAGACCGGTTGAATCTGTGTTTACATCAATGTTGAAAGATGCGCCTGTACTAGATTCTGCATAATCAAAATCATGCATATTAAGAGGATTTGCAAAAAGTCCGGTTAATAATCCAAGAACTAAAAGTGCACCGTAAAGCGGAAGCAGCTTTCTTGATGAATGCTTAAAATCGTATTTAATTACCTTACCAATTTTTGGAAATGGATTTCTCATAGTATTTCTCCTAGCACTTAAATTCCTCTCTAAAGAGGGCGTCAATTGATTTACCTGTTTCTTCGCGGATGTCGTCTACATCACCCTGGCGGACAATGTGTCCTTCCTTCAAAAACAGAATGTGATTCAAAACAGGTTCTACATCTGCAATCAGGTGAGTAGAAATGATTACAGTTGCATCTTCCTGGTAGTTGGAAATAATTGTGTTCAAAATGTAGTCGCGGGCTGCAGGGTCAACGCCACCAATAGGTTCGTCAAGCAGATAAAGCTGAACATCACGGCACATTGTTGTAATAAGCTGAACCTTTTCCTTTGTACCTTTGGACATTTCCTTAAGCTTGTCCTTTGGATTGATGTTAAGACTTGCAAGCATGTCCAGAGCCTTGTCCTTATTAAAGTTGGTATAAAAATCACCAAGCATTTTCATAAGGTCTTCTACATTCATCCAGTCATTGAGATAAACCTTATCAGACTGATAGGCAACAAGATCCTTTGATCCTGCACCAGGCTTGAGACCGCAGGCAAAAACTTCGCCCTTTGTTGGCTGAAGCAGTCCTGTAGCAAGCTTGAGCAATGTTGTCTTACCGCTTCCGTTTGGACCGAGCAAACCAACAATAGATCCCTTTGGAATGCTCAAGGTAATATCATCAAGAGCAACCTTGCTCCCGTATTTTTTTGTAATGTTCTTAAACTCAAGAATTGAATCCATAATACTACTCCTTATACTCAGAAATCAGTTTTACTACTGCCTCTTTTGTAATTCCCATCTTTTTCATTTTTTCAAGAAAGGCCTTGATTTCGTTTTCTGCAATTTCGTTCTTCATAGAAAGAATGAGCTCTTCGTCATCTGTGATAAAACGACCCGACGTACGCTCTGTTCTTACAAGCCCAATGCGTTCAAGCTCTGAAAGGGCCTTTTGCATTGTATTTGGATTTACCTTTGCAACAATGGCTAGGTCACGTACCGATTCCAGACGCTGCCCCTTTGGAAGCTCGCCAGAAACGATTGCTACCTTGAACACATCCATCAGCTGAAGATAAATCGGTTTATCGTTGCTGAACTGATAGTCCATACACACCTCCGTATTACTGTATTAAGTGTATAATACAGTAATACAATCTATTTGTCAACAGTTTTTTTTATAAAAACGTCGTAGATTGCTTCGCCCTTCGGGCTCGCAATGACGAAAACGCTCCTATGTGATACAATACAACTATGACTATCACTGCTGCAGCACAGGACCAGTACGAACAAATACAGACCTTCCTCATGCCCTGGGAACCATCTTGCGTTACACTTTGCTCTAATGTCAGAAAGAAAAAAGATAAGGTATATGTTATTACTGATAATGCCCTTCTTGGCGTTCTTTTTTTAGATAAAACTATGTTTTTCTGCATACCCGAGCCAGATAAAATTGCGGGACTTGAACAGGCGCTTGCAGATTTTTTAAAAGATAAAAAGGTCAGCTGTCTTAATGGAGAACCGGTTGCCGGCCAATACATTCTGCAGGCGCTTGAAAAAAACGGACAGACACCATATCAGACAAATTACTACAATCTTATGACACTCACCTCTTCTCCGATGCCTCCTCCCGAAAAATTAAGCTGCGATGACGAAATAAAACGCTTTTCGTCTCCGGAAACAGATACAGAGCTTTTGCTGCAGCTTCAGAAAATGTATATGGCAAAGGAGGTTGCTCCCGCCGGAAAACAGGTAACAGATCTGGAAGCAACCGCCCAGCTTAAAACAGTATTAAAGGACCAGCTTTGCTTTGCACTCCTTACCGATGGCGAAATTGTTTCTAAAGCAAACACCAACGCAATAGGCTTTGATTATGTTCAGCTTGGCGGAGTTTATACACATCCGCTTTACCGCAAAAATTATTATGCCTGGCATCTGGTTTATACAATCTGTACACGTGTATTAAAATCAGGACGCAAAATCAGCCTTTTTGTAAAAGAAAAAAATAACCCTGCCCACGAGCTTTACCAGCGCATTGGTTTTGTTCAGGGCGGGAAATATGAAATAGCATACTTTAAGTAACCTGCAGCCTTTCCAGTTGTTTTAATATAAAGGAGAAATTTTCATGAAAAAAATGTCTTGTGCAATCCTCTGCACAATCTTTATGGCACTTTTTGCTGCCAACACTTTTGCAAACGACTATGTAAAATTTAAAGGCTGGAAACAGGCCGAAACAACACACTTCCGTTTTATATACGAAGCAGCATCCGAACAGGCTGCACAGGCTTATGCCAAAATTGCAGACCAGGCCTGGGAAAAAATTGCCCGCATATATGCAATGCCACAGGAAAAAACCAATGTCTATGTATTCAGCCGCATGAACATTGTAAATGCTTACACAATGTTTTCTCCACCAGAAATTATAATGTTTGATTCCCCGCTCATAGACAATTATTTTGGGTTCCGGGACGACTGGATGGAGCTGTTTTTTACACACGAGCTCATTCACATTGCAAACATAAATTTTGAAGATAAAAACTATCTTGCTTCCAAGCTTATGGGAGAAGCCATAAGAGGCATAGATTATTCCATGATTCCAGGCTGGGCGCTCGAAGGCCTTACAACTGTTTTGGAAACAGAGCTTACAGATGGTGGACGTGGCCGTAGCCCGTATTTTGAACTAAGCTACAAAGCCCCTACACTTGATAATAATTTTATTCCATACCGCCTAATTGGAACCGAACAGGAACCTCCTTACAGTCAGATTTATGTAATGGGTTATCTTATAATGCGCAGTATTGCAGATCGCTGGGGAATTGAGGCTCTTGCAGACATAGAACGCAACCGCAACATGGACCGCAGCTGGGAAGAAAGCGTAAAGTTTGTAACAGGCCACACTCCCGAAGATATTTACCGCGAAGCAAAAATTGCCCTGGAGAAAAAATATGCGGATGAAAGAAAGATTCCGGAAGGAAAGATTATTTCTCCAAACGACCTTAATGTAAATTACTATGAGCCTGCCATTGTCCTGGACGATGGCTCAATTGTAACAACACGAGCAGACTATACTTCCAGCGCGGTTGTTTTGCTCAAGCCTGGCGCAAAGGACGGTATGCAGTTTTACGAGGACGACGGCGAAGTAAAAGAAACCATTTTGTTCAGGGGAGCCAGTGAGCTTACCGCTGACGAAGCGCTTAACATTTACTACACCACCGCTATTAGCCGCTATGACCGCGCTCCTTACAACGAAACACAGTTCCCTATCTATAAATGGTCAAAGGACGAAGAAGGAAACGTAACCAACGAAGCTCTTACCCACGACCAGAGCTCTTACTATCAGCCTTCAGTAAGCCGCGACGGAAAGGTTCTTGTTGCGGTTGACCAGCAGGGCCTTAAAATGCGCATTGTTCGCGTAGACCCGGAGACTGGAGATATAACCCCTCTTTTCCAGGATGAACGCTACAGCTTTATTCAGCCTGCCTTGAACGATGACGGTACCAAGATTGCCTTTGTCCTTCTTAAAGATGACAGAGCCTGCATAGCGCTTGGAGACATTGCAACAGGCCAGTACAAAATTGTAAATAACACCGAGCATGACTTTATAACAGATCCTTCGGAGCCACAGTTTAATAAGGATGGCACACTCACCTTCTGTTCAAATGATCGTGGACGTCTTGAGATTTATGAAGCTGTTCCTAATTCCGACGGGCAGACCTTTACCTGCACACCAAAGCTTTCGGATCCTATTGGAGCTCTGTGGGCTTACAAAAACGATATGGCAATTTTCTACTGTTCACAGGCTTCTACAGGAAGGGTAATCAAAATTAAGCCGGTTGAAGAATGGGGAAATATTGCAGATTTTGAAGGACCTTCTCCTGCAGGCGAAATTATGACCTTTGGAACAAAGCCAAACGATTATCCGGACTTTGACCCTTATGCCAAGCTTGCAAAGGAAAAAGAAGCAGACAGCGGCGACCACAAAAAACCTAAAGAAGAACCTGTTAAGCACCGCAGTCCCGAATCAATTGAAAAACTGGATAAGCTTGAACCTGCCACAACAGAGCTTACAGACATAAAGGGCTTCCGTCCATATATTACACCTTATCTTTATCTGCCGTTTATAAACACGCTTGAAGCACCGGAGAAAAACTATTTTGGTGTTGGAGCAATTTTTGCAGGATTGCTTCCACGTTACCAGATGAGACAGGGCCTTATATATTTTGATGCCTTTTACTATCCGACTGCCCGAAACTTTACCGGAGAATTCCTTATGGAAACTCCGCTTTTTGCAGGCACCCTGGATTTAATTGTAAGCCGCAATTCTTCGCTTTTTGAATTCCCAAAAAATAAAAATGCCTTTAGCATGGAAAATGATGTTATTGCGGGATACACACTTCCTGTATTCAGCCGGGATCAATACACCGTTGGACGCGAGCTTGCTGTTCTTACCTATGCAGGTGCAAGCTTTAAGCAGACTAGCGATCATATCTTTTCTATAACAGAAAATCTACCGTTTACTAAACAGGTTAATTTTCAGACAGGACTTGATTACCGCCAGGGCATGAGTCTTCCGCGCGACAACAAGCTAACCTTTGACATAACAAATCTTGCTGTAGGTACGTGGGACTTTGATAAAAACAAGCTCTTTGTAGGCTACGAAGGAGAATTTAGCTTTAGCACAGGAACTAATCAATACAGCCAGGAAACAGGTCTTGTTGTCCGCTATACAGATTTTCCTTCAAACACAACGCCAACTATGAGCCGTGCACACTTCCTGGGCGAAACAGAAAACTGTCTCTTCCCGGGAAAGATTCTTATGAACTACACCTACACCATGGCAAACTTTATTCCGGGCATTGCAGACGGAAGCATGACTGTTCAGGGAATGGCTTCGTTTGGAAAGAACAGTACAGATAAGAATACTCCTGAAACAGGACTTCCACTTAACCTTAGGCTCGAAAAGAAACTGAACCTTGGTTTTGAAGCAAGCTTTAATGCAGGAGCCGGACAAAAGCTTGGAATTGGTTACGCAGCCCTTTTTGATTTTGCCACTAACGCAAAAACAGAATGGAACTTCTACGTAACAGCAAAGTTTAACTGGATAAGATTCTAATTACTTGGAAATAAACTTAAGGAACTCGGCTGCATTCAGAGGATTAGCAAACATATATCCCTGGATGTAGTCGCAGTTAAGATAGATTACCATATCATACTGGCCAAGATCTTCTACACCCTCTGCAACTGTTTCCATATTCAAATCCTTAATCATAGAAACTGTTTTGTGCAGAATAACGCGTGCTTTTTCATCATTTACCGCAGACTGAATGAGGGCTCTGTCCAGCTTTACATACTTAAACGGATATTTTACCAGTGTGTTTGTATTTGAAAGACCTGTTCCGTAATTATCCAGCGAGAACATCATATTGTGATCCTTCATAATGTTCATGTTGCGCAGTAATATTTCGTTTGCAGCAATCGTTGTTGTTTCTGTTACATCAAGATTTATATATTCATAATCAAGATTGTAATAATCCAGAACTTCAAAAATGTGTTCGTACATTTTTTCCTGCATACACTGAATTACAGAAAGGTTTACGTGAATCTTTTCTATGCCTTTTTCCCAAAGACGGTTTTCTGAATAAAAACGGCAGACTTCATTTAATACAAAGTTTCCTATGAGAAGAGCAAGTCCGTTCTTTTCTGCAAGCGGAATAAATTCATCCGGTTCAATATATCCAAACTCTTCTGTCTTTAATCTTATGAGCGCTTCGGCACTTGTATAGCCTGCTTTTGCAATATTGTAAATTGGCTGGTACACAACCTCAAAATTATTCTGATTCATTGACTCTTCGAGAATCTGAATAATTCGATTTTCACGACGGCGTTTTTCAAGAATACTTACATCTGCGTGATAAACAGAACCTGCAGTAATTACAGTTTTATCTTCCAGAGAATCTTCAAGCAGGTCGAGCAGATCTTCTATTGTTCCAACATCATCAGGAATTTTTACCGTCTTTATGCTTATAGCCAGAGAAACTTCTACAGGTCCACATTTAACAGGTTCCCTAAAATAATTATTTATTCTTTCTACTATTTTGCGGCTCTTTTCGTCTGATTCAAACGGAACAATAATTGCAATTTTTTCATACGTAAGGCGGAAAATCGTTTCTGAACCGGTAATCTCTTTTAAAGTATTCGTAACTTCTTTATAAAAGGCGTCGCGGTTAACTTCGCCAAGAGAATTAAGAATATGAAAAAGCGATTCGGCATAAATACCTATGATTAAGTTTCTGTGATGCATGGCAAAATCGGACTGACATTTTACCTTAAAGGCAAGACGGCTAAACAGATGACTTTCTGAATCCACATAATCATCCGGATTTTCCATAGACAGATATGTAATAAGGATTGTGAGCGCAAACATAAAGCCTGTAATAAGCAGCATTGGATAGATAGTCTGAATTATAGCGGTTGCAAAACAGGCACAGGTATAGAACATGAGCGAAACAGTCTGATTTGTTGTAAACTGATTACGATGGCGCAAAAAGTGAATCAGACCCGCAATAAGATAGAACAGGTCCAGTACGTAATAACCATAGAACAGTATGTTATGACACAACTCAAGGTCTTCATTAAACCAGAAAATAAAATGTGTAAACGGAGAGGTAATTGTAAAAACATTAAAGAAAAGATAAATACCAAAGAACCACCAGAAACGTTTTTTAGGAAGCCGCCGGTTGTTTTCGGAAAGTGCATAAAGACAGATATAAAAGCAAAGCGGAATTGCATTAAAGATTATATAATAAGCAATAATAATTATATAATTAAGCCACAGCGTCTTTGCACTTATGTACTTAATCAGAAAAACAGACGCAATGTTACAAAGACTGGAA
>JAFYDO010000011.1 GCA_017544745.1 Treponema sp.
CAATAACTTTTCCTTTAAACCACAACTTTTCCAGATTATAAAATTCTCTTGCCTGTTCGGTCATAAGATGAACTACAATTGGGCCTAAGTCTATGAGGTTCCAGTCGTCACCATCGGAGCTCTTGCGCTTTGTAAGATGAATCTCCAGGTCGTTTTCTTTGATATAATCCTTTACCTGCTTGTACAAACCCTGTGTCTGAGTAGAGCTTGTTACAGTAGAAATTACAAAATAATCTGTCCACGAATTAAGTCCACTTACATCAATAAGGGTAACATCCCTTCCCTTTCCGTCAATAAGAAGCTTAGCAATTTCAATAGCTTTCTGTTCTGTTGTTTTATCTGCCATAATTAATATGAAGCGCCAGGAATTACGTAGGCACCGTTAAAGTCTCTTCCAAGAATTACGGTAAAATCTACCATACTGTCTCTGTTTGCTCCTTCCTCCATTTCTTCTGCCTGTTTTATATTTGTACAGCGAATAAGCTCGCCTACCTGTTTTGCAACCGACTCGTTGCCAATATGATCTATGATGATCGTTTCTGCATAATCGTTTGAATCTGCGTTTACCGCACTAAGTACATCGTAACTTGCATTCTGATACAGGGTTGCTGTACGTCGTGCAAGACCTTGAGTTTTTGTTCCGTTTTGAATCTCAAGAACATAGATACGGTTAGAAATCGAACCGTCCGAAGACATGAGCATGTATGTTGTCTGCTTTACTGCTTCCTTAATAAATTCGCCGTTGTTCAGAGGGAACAAAAGCTGCTGAACTTCGCCACCACGAAGGTCTACGTTTCGGAGAGAACCTGTAATTGTCTGCTTGATGATAGATTCTGTATCAATATCCGAAAGCTCTTCGTACAAGGTTTCTTCTTCGTAGTCTGCAAGATTTGTTACAATACAGTCTGCATACATACGGAAATTCTGGTCACGGTTAAAAATCTTAAAGCTCTGATCATGAAGCCCGGTAAGAAAAGCACCCATTACATTCTGGTAGCGGTCCTGAATTGACTCTTCGGTTTCTTCTTCATCACGATAGCGAAGGTATACAGCTATTTTATCTCCATCAAGGTTTACTGCACCAGAAGGAAGCAGCCAGCGTTCTCCTTCTTCGGAGACACAGTCTATTGGAGACGGAATAAAAACACGCATGCCGCCAAACATATCGCAAAGCTTAATAAAATTATCAAGAGCAACTACAGAGGTGTACGGAATTGTAATTCCAAGCATTTTCTGAACTTCGGTACGGTAAGATTCTATTCCCAGCTCGTTGTAAACCTGATCCAGACGGTCTGTACGTCCAAGCGACTGGAAAATTGCACCGGTGTAACCCGGAAGATTGATGGCAGCAGCCTTTTTAGTAGAAGTATCGTAAATGATTACGTCCGAAAAAAGAACATCGCTGTTTTCATCCTGAACTACAAAAAGCAGTCGCACAAGAGAATCGTACTCGAGGGCTTCCTTTACCTTGTTGGTCTTGAGCGAATTAACAAAAAACAAACTCAAAACAAGAATTACAACAACAATGAGAACAATAAAAATAATGCCTTTCTGTTCGTTACGGAGTTTTTTCATGACCGGGGTTCCTGAGTATCTTTTTGTGGTCCCTGAGCCTGTCGAAGGGCCTTTTCGTAATATTCTATCATTTTTATGGTGTCCGGGTAAATGTCAAAACCCTTATTTTTAATATATTCATAGTTTTCTTTTACTACAGATAAAAACATTCCGTCAAGACTAAGCTTCATAAGATTTGCACGGTATTCATCTGTTGACTGAGGGCGTCCGGGTTCTGTCTTGTCTGCTAAAAAAAGCACCTTGCCAAGATCGCACAAGCCTACCTTTCCCGAAACATGATTTGCAACTGCTTCTAAGATATCGGGGTCTTCGATTTTAAACTTTTCCTTCATCATAACGGCGGCGGCGCGTCCATGCAAAAGAGACGGCTTGGATTTTTCAAAATCTGTTATTGGGTTTCCGTCGCGTGCAGCAGTTTCCATCATTTTGTCACGTGGCATGTCCTTGCACATGTCATGGCCTATACCCATAAGATAGCCTTTATTTTCATCAAGCCCATAGCGTCTGCAAAGCTTTACACACATTTCTGCAACACGCACACTATGGTCGTAGCGAGCAGGCTTAACATGAGCTTCTGTATAATCGCGTATTTTTTCTGTAAGTGTGTCCCAGTCAATCATTTGTAAAGCCCATTTTTTTCTATATACTCATACACTGCCGGCGGCACCAGATAGCGGAAGCTTTTTCCTGCTGCTATGCGGGTGCGTATTTCTGTGGAAGAAACCGGAAGCATAGGATTTTCTATATAAATATGAGGATACTTAAAATTCTCCCTGTCAAACTTTACGGCAAAGTCTCCCTTGTAGTCTCCCGAAGGCTTATTCTGCACATCAGAATAAAGAGCCTTTTCCAAGGCCCCTATATCAGGATAACGGTGAACAATAATAAGGTCTGCAAGATCCGACACCTTCTGCGGGTTACGCCATTTGCCAAACTCAGCAGCAACCTCGTCTCCCATTACAAAAGCAAGCTTACCCTCAAGCTGTCCTTCATATTTCTTAGTCAAAAACTCAAGGGTATCGGAGGTATAAGAAACTCCACCGCGGTCAAACTCACAGGTTTCTGCTTCAAAATGACCATCCGGCATGGAAGCACAAAAAGCCTGAACCATTTGCAGACGCTGCTCGGAAGTAACTGTTCCAGCCAGAACCTTATGCGGAGTTATAAAGGTTGGAACAAAAAGAATCTTGTCGTAACCAAGCTCCGTAATAATTGTATCTGCAAGCATTGCATGCCCAATATGAAGAGGATTAAAGCTGCCACCAAAAACTGCAATTTTCATCTGTTTTTCCCCTATTCTTCACTTCCAGGATACTGTATGTTTTCGTCGTCATCGTCTATATAGGCTGAATTCATAAAATGAGAGTTTGAGTTAGCGCCAGAGGATTCCTGCTTTGCGGCAGCGTCCTTCTGCTGGTCGCGTTTTTCCTGTTTACTTACAAGCTCCATAATCTGGTGTTGTGCATCCTTCATTCCGCGGCCTGTGTGAACAGAAACAGGAATTACAACTGTATCAGGCTCTGCGTCCCGTATTTTTTTCTGAACTTCTACCGCTCTGTCAAAAGCACCTTCTACATCTATCTTGTTGCAAAGTACGATGCGTGGTTTTTCAAGCAGGCTGTCAGAATAATTTGCAAGCTCGTTACACAGAGTGTCGTAAGCTGTAAGATAATTGTCATCGCTGCAGTCTATCATAAAGATAAGACAGGCTGTGCGGGTTATGTGTTTAAGGAAAGTGTCGCCAAGTCCTAGCCCTTCGGAAACCCCTTCTATAATTCCCGGAATATCTGCAATGATAATGTCGCTTTCGTCGTCTACGCGCAGTACACCAAGGTTCGGAATGATTGTTGTAAAAGGATAAGGCGCAATTTTTGGGCGGGCGTTTGTAAAGAATGTAAGCAGACTTGATTTTCCGGCGTTAGGAAAGCCGACAAGTCCTGCGTCCGCCATGATTGAAAGCTCTAATTTTAAAAAGCGTGTCTCGCCCCGCTGTCCGGGGTTTGCCTGGCGTGGAGCCTGATTTGTAGATGATTTAAAATGAACGTTACCCCAGCCGCCGTTACCGCCTTTAAGGAAGGTAAAGCTTTCGTCACCTTTGGCTGTTGAAAAGTCGTAAATAATTTCTTCTGTTTCGGCATCGCGGATTGTAGTGCCAGGAGGAACAGGAATTACACAGTCTTCTCCGTCTGCCCCATAGCGGTTCCAGCCCTGACCGTCTCCACCGTTACGTGCCTTAAAGCAGTGCTGATGTCGCAGCTTAGCAAGGGTTCGCAGGTTTCGCTTTACAGTAAAAATAACATCGCCGCCCTTTCCGCCGTCTCCGCCGTTTGGGCCACCATGAGGAACATACTTTTCGCGCCTGAATGCAATACAGCCGTTACCGCCGTTGCC
>JAFYDO010000088.1 GCA_017544745.1 Treponema sp.
AACATTCGGTATCCGCCCAGAAGATCTTAAGTATGTTGAAAAGCCAGCTGCTAAAGATGATATGCAGATGAAGATTACTAACAAGGAACCACTTGGTGCCGAAACACATCTTTATCTCATTTCTAACAAGGGACAGAGCATCATTGCTAAGACAACTGCTGTTGCAGAATTCCGCCTTGGTGACACTGTAAACGTTGTTCCTGATATGAAGAAAGCTAAGTTCTTTGAGATTAATCCAGAAGCTGCAGAAGAATTGAACATCTGTGATACAATCGAAAAGAAGTGGTAATTAAGCATACCGCGTAACGAAAGGCATTGTCTAAAAGGCAATGCCTTTTTTTTTGTCACGCAATTTTATATAATACTCCCATGACCAAAAACTCCCTCGTTTTATATAAAAACCAGCCTGCCGTTGTAAAAGAAACCGACGGTGATAAATATATAATTTCTTATCATAATGGCGAACAGAAGGTCCGCGAAAAAGATATAATTGTGCTGAACGAGGAGAGTGTTTCCTCTATACAAAAGGTTCTTGAGGCAACCGGTGATGAGGGGCTCACACAAAAATACACTGCATCACTTTTAGAAACTTACGAGCTTCTTATTTCTGAACCAGAAACCGCCCAGGCACCTTTATCATTTTCAGAAATTATTGATTATGCTGCTTCTGACCTTGCGCCGGATAATACCTGGGCTTTTTACCAGACAGTTTTAAGCATGCCTCAGTTTTGCCAGGATGCAGAGGCTTATAAAAACCAGAAGCTTGTGTTCACACTGCGTACTGCAGACCAGATTGAAGAAATCAACCGCAAAAAATACGAAAAAGAACACGAAGAAGAAATCCGCAAAGCCTTTATTGAGCGCCTAAAAAAACGCGAGCTTGACCTTCCTGCTGACTCAAAGTTTATGGGCGAGGTAGAAGCTTTTGCTCTTTGCCAGACAGATAAATCAAAAGTTCTGGAACAGGCCGGTATTTCTCAGAATATAGAAAAGGCTCACCGCCTGCTTATAGAAACAGGGATTTGGAGTGAGACTAAAAATCCGCATCCGACACGTCTGGGCTTTAGCTTTGATTCTGCACGCGAACAGCTTGGCGCCATGCCAGAAGAAGAAAGAGAAGAGGTTCCATGCACCTGTTATGCCATTGACTCTCCGAATGCTGCAGACCCTGATGATGCAATAGGCTATGACGGCGAATACTACTGGGTTTGTATTGCAGATCCTGCCAGCAGTGTTGCTCCAGATTCTTCCATCGATATTGCGGCCCGTAACCGCGGAACAACGCTTTATATTCCCGAAGGTGCAAGCCGTATGCTTTGCGAAAGCAGCCTTGAAGATTATGCTTTGGGACTTAAAAATCCTTCGTGTGCGCTTGCGTTCAGGCTTAAGATGAATGATGAGTGCCAGATAGAGGAGTGCGTTGTAAAAAAAGTTCGCGCAAATGTCCAGATGATAAGCTATGAAGAAGTTGAAAAACAAAAGGACAGTGACACCTTCAAACCTTTTTATGAGCTTGCCCGCCGGAACCTTGCACGTCGTACTGCCAACAATGCAATTACAATTCAGATGCCCGAAGTAAATATTAAGGTGGACCGTGAAACCAAAATAGTAACTGTAGCTCCCGATGTAAAATATGAATCAAACGATGTTGTTCAGGAATTTATGCTTTTGGCAGGAGAGGGCGCCGCACGTTTTGCGTTTGCAAATAAGATTCCTTTTCCTTATGTAAGCCAGGAATCCCCAAATTTTCCGGATAAGCTTCCCGACGGTTGGGCAGGACAGTTTGCACGTGTAAAATGCATGCGTAAGCGTTCTGTAGGAATTACTCCTGCTCCTCATGCGGGTCTTGGCTTGAGTTTTTACAGCCAGGTTACATCGCCTCTGCGCCGTTACGGAGATCTTATTGCACACCAGCAGCTTCGTGCCTTTATTGACGGTCGCCGTATTTTGGACAAGGACGAAATGCTTGAACGTGTTGCAGCAGGGGACGCCGCAAGTCTTGCAGCCCGTAAAGCAAGCCGTCTTAGCGAAACCCACTGGAAGCTTGTATACCTTATGCAGAATCCGGAGCAGACTTACAAGGGTTATTGCATAGATAAGCGCGGTAATGAAACACTCTTTTTAATTCCGGAACTTGATATGCAGACTACGCTCAAGGCCTGCGGGGACGTACAGCTTAATGAAGAAGCAATTCTCAAACCCAATAGAATAGATATTACTACACAGGAAGTGACATTTTTGAAACAATAAACTATAATATGTCAACTTAAAAAAGAGGAATGTTATGATTGTAATGAAATTCGGTGGCTCCAGTGTTGCTAATGCGGAGCGTATTAAGCATGTTGCTTCTATTATCAAGGCTTATGCCTATCGTCGTCCTGTTGTTGTTCTTTCTGCTATGGGCGATACCACAGACCATCTTCTTGAAGCAGCAGATAAAGCTGTTGAAGGTACTGTTGATGTTGCAGGTGTAGCAAAGCTTCACGAAGAAACTGCCGAAGAGCTTGGAATTAATATTGATACAATCGAAGCCCTTCTGGATGAACTTAAACAGCTGCTTACCGGAATTAGCATGCTCAAGGAAGTGAGCAAACGTTCCAGAGACTATCTTGTTTCCTTTGGTGAACGCATGTCTGTACGCATGATGGCTGCTTACTTAAACAGCCAGGGCATACCTGCAAAATTTCACGATGCCTGGAACATTGGTTTTATAAGTGACAGTAATTATATGGCTGCCGAGCTTCTTGACGAAACCTGGGAAAATATTCCTCAGTATCTCAACGGCTACAAAAACGGTGCTTACGATGATATTCCTATTGTAACCGGCTTTATTGCAAAGGATGCAAAGGGTAATATTACAACCCTGGGCCGTGGTGGTTCAGACCTTACAGCAACTATGATTGGCGCTGCTATGAAGGCAGAAGAGGTTCAGACCTGGAAGGATGTTGATGGTATTCTTACTGCAGATCCACGCGTTGTAGCAGAAGCAATGCCTGTACCGGAAGTTACTTACGAAGAAGCTCAGGAGCTTGCAATGTTTGGTGCACAGGTTCTTCATCCACGCAGTATGCTTCCTGTTCGTAAAACTCAGACCCCGGTTCGCGTAAAGAACTCTTACAATATCCAGAGCCCGGGTTCTCTCATTGTAGAACAGCACAACGGAAAGGTTCCTCCTGTTTGCGCAATTACAAGTGTAAAGAACATTACACTTATTGATATTGTTTCATCACGCATGCTTGGAGCTGCAGGCTTCCTTGCACACGTTTTCAACAACTTCCTCAAATGGAATATAAGTATTGACGTAATTGCAACCTCTGAGGTTTCTGTTTCTCTTACAGTAAGCTCAAAAGATAATCTTGAGGGACTTATTCAGGATCTTGAAAAAGCCAGCGAAGTTACAGTACGCACCGGAAAAGCAATTGTTACAATCATCTGCGATGCCGCACATTCCAGCGCAATCTTAGCCGGCGGATTTGACGCCCTTGCCGACGAAGGCATAAACGTCCAGATGATCAGCCAGGGCGCCAGCAAAGTAAACATAAGTATGATAGTAGATGAAGAAGAGGCAGAAGAAACTGTTCGTATTCTTCATAGGGCATATTTTAGCTAAAAGGAGACATAAAATAATTTGCGCGGTTATAAGGAGTTATTATGAAAATTGCACTTGTAGGATACGGAAAGATGGGGCAGATGATTGCCCAGGCTGCAAAGCGTGCAGGCCACGAAATTGTAACAACAATTGATGTTGTTAGCGACGAAGCTATGGTAAAGGTTGCCCAGGGTGACACAGACGCAATTGTACGCGCAGTTAAATCCAGTGGGGCAGAGGGAATTATTGAATTTACACATCCTACAGCTGTTCTTAATAATATAAAGGCTTTGCTTCCGCTTGGACTTCCTCTTGTAGTAGGAACAACAGGCTGGAACGACAAGCATGCAGAAATTGATGCCTACGCAAAAGAAGTTGGCGGGACTCTTATGACTGCAGGAAACATGTCAATTGGAGTAAACATGTTC
This sequence comes from Treponema sp., assembly GCA_017544745.1. The sequence goes on from JAFYDO010000088.1 coordinate 4,018, forward strand.
TACCGCATTGTAGAAGAAGCTGCAAAGATTATGTCTCAGTTCAGCGATTACGATGTTGCAATATGGGAGCTTCATCACAACCAGAAGGCCGACAGCCCAAGTGGAACTGCACTTGAAATTGCACGCCGCGTTCAGGCAGGCTATACAAATAAAACAGAAATTGTTACAGATGCATTCCACGAGCGTCCAGCTGCAAATCAGCTGCACGTAAGTTCTACACGCTGTGGTAATGTTCCAGGCACTCATAAGGTTTTCTTTGATGGAACCGCCGATACAATTGAAATTACTCACACAGCCCGCAGCCGTGAAGGTTTTGCAGTAGGTGCAGTTAATTGTCTGGTAAAACTCGACAGTGCCATTAAGACAGGAAAGCTCGCAAAGGGCGGTCTCTATAACTGGGAAGATTTGTTCTAAATCTGCATCAATATTGCGCCTGCACCAATAAGTGCATTTGCTGTTACTACCGTAATTGTAAAAAGAAGCTTCTCAACTTTTTCTGTGATATCAAAAGGTCTTGTTTTCTGGAAAATAATAAAAACTGTGCCGAACATATATACCAGTGTTCCAAGCAGCATGAGTACAGCAAAAAGGCGCTTTTCGTAAATAAGGCTTACCAAAGTTGTTATGCCAAATGCAGTAGAAACCGCATATAAAATAAGAGCCGACGCATATTTTGCAAAGCTCTGTTTTTTAATAAAGATGCAGATTACAATAAATCCCGTAAAATAAACCGCACCCGAAATTATAAACAGCCACTGCGGCACCTTAAAGATTCTATAAACCGAAACAATAAGCAAAAGCCAGATACATTGAGCTATTACATAAAAGAATTCTTCTGTGAGTTTGACAAACCTGTTTTTATCTCCCAGTGTACAAAGCATAAATATAATAGCTGCAAAAAAAGCAAACGAAGAAATAAACATTATGTGGTAAGAGTCGGGCAGATAAACAGCAAGAATCGAATGAATTATTGCAGCCAAAAACGGCACCAAAAGCCCCCGCGCCACCTTTTCCAGTACACGTATCCTCTGTACCTGTCCAATAATATATAATATAAGGTCCACACCAAGTAAACCGGCAAAAATCCATGTGTAAATGTTCATATATATAATATTAAAAGATTTATTCAGAAAATGGAATAGGTATTTTTTTTATAAAAATTATAATATTCTACTTGACAATATATTATATGTGATATAATATTATATATATAGATGCTGAAATAAGTTCAGCATGACCTTTTACATAAGGGGGCGTTGATGACATTTACAGCTGGTTCTGCACTGCTGGATGCTGTTGTACTTTCTGTAGTTAGTCAGGAAGGTACATACGGTTATAAAATCACGCAGGATGTCCGGCAGGTAATGGACGTTTCCGAGAGCACGCTCTATCCGGTTTTGCGCAGACTGCAGAAGGACGGACTTTTGGAAACTTATGACATGGAATTCCAGGGAAGAAATAGACGGTACTACAAAATTACTTCCAATGGAATGATTTTACTTGATAAATACCGCTCGGAGTGGTTAACTTATAAGAGTGGTATAGATAAAATCCTTTTAGGACAGAGCAATTAGAGAGGTGAGTATATGACAAGAGACGAATATTTGACAGCCTTAAAGAATAATATCCAGTCACTTACAATTGATGAGCAGAATGAAGCTCTTCAGTATTATTCAGATTATTTTGACGATGCAAATGATGATGAAAAAGTTATGGAAGAGCTTGGAACTCCGGAAGAAGTTGCTGCTCTTATCCGTGAAAAATGCTCCAATTCGCTTGTAAAAAACGAAAAAGCCGGAGAAGATGATTCAGACAAAAATCAGGGTGGATCCAACGGCCGCTATGAAGCTCTTTACTACGAATTCAAAAATACAGATGTAAAGAATGTAGAATTCAGCTTTGGTGCCGCAGAGGTAGTGCTTATTCCCGGCAAAAAATTCAGCGTAGAAACCCGTGGAATTGCAAAAAACAATCTGCTTTGCCGTATAGATGGTGAAAAAACTCTTGTTGTAAAGAATCTTAATAAGCTTTCGGGCTTTAATTTCTTTAATCATTCAGATCGCCCTGGAAGAATGGTTCCAAGAATTCTTATTTCTATACCGGAAGATGCAAAGCTTGGTCGTTTTAAGGCAGCAATTGGCGCCGGCAATTTTGT
>JAFYDO010000089.1 GCA_017544745.1 Treponema sp.
GATGTTGCTAACAACAAGTTCTTCAACGGACAGACAGTTATCAAATCTACAAACCTTTCACAGATGCAGAGCGATACAGACAGTCTTAAGAAGATTGTTCCAGATGCAGAAGTATATATTACAGTTTACCCTGCTGGTTCAACAAACAAGCTTTCAGACGGTGGACGTCTTGAAAACGGTGTAATGCTTTCTAAGAAGGCTCTTGATGAACTCGGCGAAGCTGGCTTCATTAAGATGGTACGCTTTGTTGACTGGCTCTTCTACTCAAGCGAAGCTTACTCACTCTACAAGTGGGGTCCAGAAGGCAAGACATGGCACTGGGAAACAGAAAATGGAGAAAAGGTTAAGAAGCTTCTCCCTGGATTCAAGTGTGGTGGTCTTGGTATTGGTGGTGCTGATACTGATACAGATATCCGTCTTGAATGGGGATATGCTGGTGGTAACTTCTGGTACGGACACTCTACAGCAGAACTTACAGATAACTTTGCTGCAGACAGAAAGGACCTCTATGCCCGCTTCTCTGCTTACAAGGTAACTCCAGAAGTAGATCCTTCTGCTAAACCAAGTGAAGATGAACGTGAACAGCTCAACCTTTGGGCTACACCTCTTATCGATACAATCAACACCTGGACTTTGAACTTCATCCTCGGAAACAAGGATATCAACAAGGACTGGGATGCTTACATAGCAGATTGTAAGAATAAGAACATTGAAAAGGTTGTTGCTCTTGTACATGAAATCTACACGAAACAGCAGTAGTCAAAACACTCACCCTGAACTTGTTTCAGGGGCTGTAGATGCTGAAACAAGTTCAGCATGACTATAGCTAACCTTTTGAAAGGCGCCGCTGCTTAGGAGTGGTGCCTTTTATTTTTTTATAGGTGCGTATAAAGTGACTGGCATCGGTAAAGCCTGTTTCCTGGCTGATGTAGTCCAGGGTTTTGTTGGTGTAAAGCAGCATGTTGTCTGCCTTGCAGATGCGCACAAATTCAATATATTCCTTGCAGGTTTTTCCAAACTGAGCCTTAAACTGTTTTGCAAAATTTGAATAACACATGCCGCATTTGTTGGCAAGCTCTTCTATACTTATATTTTCTGCAGAGTGTTTGTCTATATATTCTAATACCGAAAAATCCTTTGAAGAAAACTGATCAAAACTGGTCTGGGTAGAAAGTTCTAGTCCCCGTCTAAGCCAGATTCTCATAAGCTCTGTGATAATAAGACTTATCATGGAAGCAACCTTAATGTCGTAGCCAAACTGCTTGTGGTTGGTTTCCCAGATGCAGTTTTCAAAAAATAGCTTTACGGGATTAAACTTTAGTTCTTCGGCTGTGATGAGGTTGTAGGGAGTGCCGTCCTTTGTAATATTTGCCAGCAGCTTTGGGAGCTTTGGAGAACCCGGAGTTGTGTTTGAAAGAATCATATCATCAAACTTTATTCCATAAAATAAAAGCTCGTCTTCTCCGTTTTCGGAAGCCTTGGTTGGAAAGTCAAGGAAGGAATGAATCTGTTTTGGATGGTAGATTATCATGTCGCCGGGGTTGAGCGTGTACTGGTGGTTGTCTACCTCGGTGTAGAGTACGCCTTTTACAAGATAAACCATCTCTGTAAAATAATGCCAGTGAGGTTTAACGGTGCGCCAGTTGCCCCTGAAGGTCTGGAATGGCGCATTAAGACTGTCGCTGTATTCGAATAATTCATCCATTGGCAGGCTCTCCTTGGCGGAAGACTCATCCTTCTGTAGAGAATTGTACAATTTTCCGCCTACTTTGTTTATATCACGATATGACTTCTTGTGCTAGAGTAAAAATATAGAATTTCGAAGAAATCTGGATTGCTTCGCCTTTGGCTCGCAATGACAGAGTAATATTAAGGATTTTTTATGCTTAAATGGATTTGGAGTTATATCAGAAAATACCGCCTGCCCATGATAATAGGCCTTATTTTTAGTGTGATTGTTGCTTCTTTTGCAATAATCAATCCGCTTATTTCGGGTTCCATTGTCGATAATGTAATCAATTCGCCTGACCACAGCTTTAGCCTGCTTTTAAAGCTGGTACTGCTTATGGTTGGTGCAACCCTGCTCAAGGCAATTATCCGTTATTCTTATCAGGTTATTTTTGAACACTGTTCACAGAACGTTATACGCGAAATGCGCGAAGATCTTTATGCCCACATTCAGACTCTGGATTTTGCCTGGTATGATAAAGCTCCTTCGGGCAATGTTTTAACTCTTCTTACTTCCGATCTGGATAAGGTCCGCCACTTTGTTGCCTGGGTTTTGTATCAGAGTCTTGAAAACTCCCTTATTTATATTTTTTCTATAGTTACTCTTGGCATGATAAACTGGAAACTCATGCTGGCTTTTCTTGCAATTGCACCTTTTGTTCTGATTCTTGTTCAAAAGTTTAAGATTCATATCCGCCCGGCTCATATGAAGGTTCGCGACCAGTTTGCTGTTTTGAATACCCGCGTTGGTGAAAATATTGAAGGAAACCGCGTTGTAAAGGCCTTTGTCCGCGAAGGTTACGAAATCGGTAAATTTGATACAGATAATGACAGTTACCGTCAGGCTGCCGTAAATAATGCCGATGTGCGCGTAAAATATACTCCATGGATTGATACTCTTTGTGGTTTGCTTCCTGTTATCCTTATTCTCTTTGGCGGTTATCTTGTAATTAATAAAGAAATGACAATCGGCCAGCTGGTAACCTTTAATGGTTTGATGTGGGCCTTTACCCAGCCAATCAATATGTTTGGTATGCTGGTGGATAATATTCAGAACTTTGGTGCTTCGGGTGACCGGCTTTATGAGCTTTGGAAAACCAAGCCTTCTGTAAAAAAAGGCTTTGAAACAATTGAAGAAGCCCATAAGGTTAGCAGCGATGTAGGTGAAGAGAAGGATAAATCCGGTCAGCTTGAAAATGTTCAGGGGCGCGTGGAATTTAAGAATGTTACCTTTGCCTATAATCAGGTGCCGGTAATAAAAAATATGAGTTTTACCGTGGAGCCCGGAATGACAGTTGGAATCCTGGGCCCGACCGGAAGCGGAAAATCTACAATAGCAAATCTTATGTGCCGCTATTATGACGTTACAGAAGGTGCCGTTTTAATAGACGGAAAAGATGTGCGCGATTATGTTCCGGAGCAGCTGAGAAAAAATATTGGTATTACCATGCAGGAAGCCTTTTTGTTCAGTGATACTGTCGAAGGAAACATTGCCTTTGGAAACCAGGATGCC
>JAFYDO010000090.1 GCA_017544745.1 Treponema sp.
CAGGTTCCGGATACGCGGGAAGAGCTTATGACTCTTGCGGGAGTTGGGCGCAAAACTGCAAATGTTGTCCTCAATGTAATTTTTCATAAGCCTACGATGCCGGTTGATACACATCTTTTGCGCATATGTCCCAAGATAGGACTTGCAGAGGGCACAACACCCGAGCAGGTAGAACAATCTCTTTTGGAGCGCATTCCGCCTGAATACCTGCAGGACGCCCATCACTGGCTGCTTTTACACGGCAGGTATGTCTGTACGGCTAGAAATCCTAAGTGCAATGAGTGTATAATAGCGGATATATGTAAGGAGAAACAAAATGGACGAAGTATCTGAAGGATTTAAAAATGCCGGAAGCTCACTTATGGAGCAAACCTCTTCCTTTTTTAGCTGGGTAATGAGTTTTGTTACCTGGGAAAATCTTTTTAAGTTAATTGGTGCCCTCATCATCATTTTTATTTTCTGGATTATATTCCGTATTATGGTACGTGGCATTAAAAAGGTTCCTGAAAAAAAGCTGCCTAAAGCACGTTCCCTCATACTCATAAAATTTTTACGCTATATCTTTTATGTAATTGTCGTAATGTACATACTAAGTCTTTTTGGTGTAAAACTGAGCGCCATCTGGGGTGCTGCCGGAATTGCCGGAGTTGCAATTGGTTTTGCTGCACAGACAAGTGTGAGCAACCTCATAAGCGGACTTTTTGTACTTACAGAAGGTGCAATCAAAATTGGTGACACAATCATTGTAGACGGAATTACCGGTGTTGTAGATTCAATCAACCTTATTTCGGTAACAGTTCATACGCTGGATAACGAAATGGTGCGCATTCCAAACTCTACAATCATCAATACAAACCTCATGAATAAGTCTTTCCACAGTAAGCGTCGTCTTACTGTTACCTGCCCTATTGCTTACGGCAACGACCTTCAGCTTGCTTTGGATACCTACCTTAAGGCTGCCGCTTCCTGTGAAACAGTTTTAAAAGATCCTGAACCTGCTGCATGGGTAAACAAGTTTGCAGATTCTGGAATTGATATTACTGTTGCCGTTTGGTTTGACCCTAAAGATTTCCTTAAGACAAAGAGCGACCTTCACATTGCAATTATGAAGGAAAAGGAAGCTGCTGGTCTTGAAACACCATTCAACAGACTTGACGTTTCCATGGTACAATAACTGCCGGACCAGAACACAGTATTCCAATGGAAAATTACTATTCACGCTATGACTGGGACACAATGCTCAAAGCAAATGCACCCGGTCAGTACAGCGTATCCGAATATCATAAAATTCTGTCTCCCCAATGGCCCGATTTTCTGGACCGGTATCTTGCACTCCCAATGCTGCAAAGGCTCAGGGGTGTAGGACTCTTGTGCGGGACCGACTGGACACCTCTTTACAAAAACCGCTTTTATTATTCGCGCCTGGATCACTCTGTGGGAGTTGCACTTATAATCTGGAATTTTACGCGCAACAAGGCACAGACAATTGCGGGACTTTTGCACGATGTTTCTACTCCGGTTTTTTCGCATGTATCGGACTTTCGTAAGGGAGATGCACTCACTCAGACTGCAACCGAAGAAGACAACCTTAGTATAGTACGCCGCGACAAGGAGCTGGCACACCTTTTGGAACAGGATGGTCTTACCATAGAACAGGTAGAAGATTACCACAAATATCCTGTTGCAGATAACGAGATTCCCCAGCTTAGTGCAGACAGACTTGAATACATGTATCCTTCTGGCATGGCGCTGGATGGTAGCTGGACACTGGACACAATAAAGCAGACCTACCAGAACCTGCGTGTGCTAAAAAACGAAAACGGAATTGACGAACTTGGGTTTACCGATGCCGACATTGCTCTGGAATACTGCAGGCATTTTTGCATGATTGGCCACATTCTGCAGTTGAACGAAAACAAGCTTACCCTGCACATGCTCGGCCAGATTATGAACCAGGCTGTAGAGCTTGGCGTTTTGCACGAAGATGATTTTATGAAAAAGAGTGAGCGGGAAATTATGAGGGAGTTGGACGCCCTTCGACAGGCTCAGGGACCACTTATTCGCCTTTACCAAACCTTCCGCACTATGACACATATAGAACATACCGACACTACCCTGCCCGCTGACCAGTATTTTTGCGTGTCGCTCAAGGTAAAGCAGCGATATATAAACCCGCTGGTAGGCGACGGAAAGAGACTTTATGACTGCAGCGCACAGGCCCGTACACTCATAGACGATTTTCTTACATATTCTGACACACGTTACGGTTGTGTTCGCCTTGTAAATTCCACTAAACACTGATAAAATTAGAACCATGGAACAGTACAAAAAAGAATTTATTAATTTTATGGTTCAGAGCCAGGTATTAAAATTTGGCTCGTTCACACTTAAAAGCGGCAGACAGTCTCCGTTTTTTATGAATGCAGGTGCCTATATCACAGGTGCACAGCTTAAAAAGCTTGGTGAATACTATGCAAAAGCCGTTCACGACAATTTTGGCGATGATGTAGATGTTTTCTTTGGACCTGCCTACAAGGGCATCCCTCTTGCAGTAACCACCGCCATTGCATTTTCGGAGCTCTACGGAAAAGATGTAAAATACTGCTGCGACCGCAAGGAAGAAAAAGACCACGGTGCAGACAAGGGTGCAATCCTGGGTTATAAGATTCAGGATGGTGACCGCGTTGTAATCATAGAAGATGTAACCACTTCGGGTAAATCAATAGACGAAGTTTTTCCAAAAATAAAGGCACTCGAAACAACTCCAGGCGGAATTAAAATTGCCGGAGAAATTGTAAGCCTTGACCGCCAGGAACGTGCACCGGATAGTGAAGAATCTGCTCTTAAAGTAATTACGCAAAAATACGGATTCCCGGCAGTTGCAATTGTTACTATGTCCGAGGTAATTGAATCGCTGTACACAGACGGTGACAAATCAGTTATTACAGATGACCTTAAAAAACAGCTTGATGAATATTATTCACAGTGGGGTGCAAAATGAAAAAGCTTATTACAATCTTGATGATGTTTGCTCTTGCAGTAGGATTGAGTGCAAAATCTAAAAAGACAATCATAAAGAAGGTAAAGAGAGAAGTTCTTTCATCACAGGCAGTTACTATCTCTTCTATAGTTGTGCTTTCTCCTGATGCAGCCGAAATCCTTTCGGGAATGAATGCAGACGATCTTATTACTGCAGTTTCTGAAGATGCAAATATCTGGGGAGAAGAAAATCCAAAATCTGTAATTCTTGCAGGAGAAGAAGATCTTGAAAATATTCTTTCCTACAAGCCTGATTTAGTTTTTCTTACAGACGGAAAACACAGAGCTTTGGAAATTGGACTGGACGAAAGGGATGTTGCCTGGTACGAATTTGATGCCTATTCGATTCAAAAGCTTGAAGAGCAGATTACAGAAATTGGCGAAATGCTTGGTTATGAAGCAGAAGCTCTTGCTGTTGTAACAACAATGGAAGAACAGCTGGAAGAAGTAAGACAGGTTGTAAAGGATTATTACGAAGCCGAAGGTGCTCCAAGTCCTGTAACTTTTTTTTATGAAGAAGCAGCAGACCCACTTTCTACTATTGGAACAAGAAGCTTTATGCACGACATTCTTACAACTGCCGGTGCAAAAAATGTCTTTGACCATGTTCACTCTGAAATTGCAACAATTGATCCGGAATATGTAATAATGCGTAATCCACAGATTATTCTTGTGCCTGCTGCAAACGGAACCACAGCCGAAGAAATAAAGGCTCGCGAAGGCTGGCAGGATATTCCTGCAGTTGTAAATGATAAGATTTTTATTATAGACACTGCTCAATACGGAAAGAGATCTCCTTCCTGCATTGATTCAATTTATAATTTGTTTGAACTGCTCAAATAATTAAAGTTAGTAAACACTGCCCTGCCACCTGCTTTTTGTGTTGAATAGCAGAACAGGGCAAAGCGTACTCCTACAAACTGATCCAGCGTGTATCTTAGCTGGACACCTTCTCCAAGCTGGACAAAGCGATTTTCTCCTTCCCTGTACATAAGACGTACTTTCTGTTCCGGTTTTGTAAGGTCAAATTCAAATCCAAGCTCAAGAACAGGATTTTCAAGCGGGAGCTCTGCTTTTATTTCCGGCGGGTCGGTATCAAAAACTCCCATGGACCACGGTGTATAGCTTATTTTATGCTCTGCACCAACAAGATAAAGCTTTCCGTTACGGCGGGTTACTGCAATAAAACCGTATTCTCCTTCCAAAGCTGCAAGCCCCGCAAAGTCACCTTCGTTTATGACAGAAGCATCAAGGGTAACACTGCCAGCACATTTTTCTCCAAGAGTGCGCTGGGTATAGGTATTAGCAGCCTGAGTAATATTCATTACTGTCTTATCTGTCTGTATCTGATAGCGGTCAGGCTCCACTGAACACAAAGCTTTATCTGGAATATGATTCCACTGCCAGGCAGGATTTGTAAAATCATTGCTCCATAAAGGTGCATACTGGTAACCAGGCTTGTTGTCCAAAACAGTAACGCCATTTTCCATTTTTTCAAAAACAGGCATGCCGTCTGCACCAAAGCTTACAGGAACCAGAACAGGAATGCGTCCCAAAGCTCCGTGGTCCTGAAAAAGAATACCAAACCATTTGTCTTCTTTATCCTGGACAATTCCACCCTGAGCAACACCACTGTTCCAGCCTCCAAGGTCACAACATAAAACGTCTCCACCTGTCCAGGGACCTTCCAGAGAATCTGCCATATAGCAAACCTCTGTACGCATTCTGCCCTTTGGAATATAAATCATAAAGTTGTAGTAGCGGCCGTTTATTTTATAAAG
>JAFYDO010000091.1 GCA_017544745.1 Treponema sp.
CTTTTGGACCGTGGTGTTAAAAAGGGAGACAAGGTTGGCATTCTTATGATGAACTGCCTTGAATGGCTTCCTATTTATTTTGGTATTTTGAAAACTGGTGCCCTCGCTGTACCGCTCAACTTCCGTTATGCTTCGGACGAAATTGAATACTGTCTGAACCTGGCCGATGTTTCTGTTTTGTTCTTTGGTCCGGAATTTATCGGACGTCTGGAGTCAATCACCGACAAGATTATTGCACACCGCCTTCTTGTTTTTGTTGGAGAGGGAATGGCTCCTACTTTTGCAGACAGCTACTTTATGTCTGTAATGAATTTTTCTTCTGAAAATCCGCACATTGTTATTTCTGATAATGACTTTGGTGCTATTTATTTTTCTTCGGGAACTACAGGATTTCCTAAGGCAATTTTGCACCGCCACCTGGCTTTGATGCATTCTGCTGCCTGCGAACAAGCTCACCATGGCCAGACTCACGACGACGTTTTCCTTTGTATTCCGCCGCTTTATCATACAGGTGCCAAGATGCACTGGTTTGGTTCGCTCATCAGTGGTGGTAAGGCTGTATTGCTCCGCGGAACAAAACCTGAACCTGTTATCAAGGCCGTTAGCGAAGAACGTTGTACAATCGTTTGGATGCTCGTTCCTTGGGCACAGGATATTCTTGATGCACTCGACCGTGGAGAAATTAAGCTTGAAGATTATCACTTGAGTCAGTGGCGTCTTACACATATGGGTGCCCAGCCAATTCCACGCAAGCTTGTTGCAGACTGGCTCAAGTACTTCCCTAAACATGAATATGATACAAACTACGGTTTGTCAGAATCTATTGGACCTGGATGTGTTCACCTTGGTGTTGGCAATGTTAATAAGGTTGGTGCAATTGGTATTCCTGGTTACGGCTGGCAGTGCAAGATTGTTGACGAAAACCGCAAGGAAGTTGCCCAGGGTGATGTTGGTGAACTTGCAGTTAAAGGTCCTGGCGTTATGGTTGAATATTACAAGAACCCTGAAGCTACTGCCGAAGTTCTTGATAAAGAAGGCTGGCTCTACACCGGCGATATGGCTCAGATGGACAAGGACGGCTTTATCACTCTGGTTGACCGCAAGAAGGACGTTATCATTTCTGGTGGTGAAAATATTTACCCAGTTCAGATTGAAGACTTTTTGCGCAAGATGGACCAGATTAAAGACTGCGCCGTTATCGGTCTTGCCGACAAGCGCCTTGGTGAAATTTCTGCCGCTGTTATTGAAGTTAAAGAAGGCATGACACTTACTGAAGATGAAGTAAACGAGTTCTGCCTTGAGCTTCCAAAATACAAGCGCCCACGCAAATTGATTTTTGCTCCTGTTCCTCGTAACCCGACTGGCAAGATTGAAAAGCCAAAGCTGCGCCAGTTGTACCGCACTGAAGATCCGTTTGCAGTTATGAAACAGGACAGCTAGGAGTCATTTATGAAACAGTTGATGTTAGGAAATGCTGCCGCCGCTCGTGGTCTTTATGAAGGTGGCTGCGAGTTTGTTTCCAGTTATCCGGGAACTCCAAGTACCGAAATTACAGAAGAAGCTGCTCGCTATAAAGAAATATACTGTGAATGGGCTCCTAACGAAAAGGTTGCTCTTGAATCTGCTTTTGGTGCGTGTCTTGCTGGACGCCGTGCCTTCTGCGGAATGAAGCACGTTGGTTTGAACGTTGCTGCTGACCCTCTTTTTACCATGAGTTATACAGGTGTAAACGCTGGTCTTGTAATTGGCGTTGCAGATGACCCTGGAATGCACTCAAGCCAGAACGAACAGGACAGCCGCCATCACGCAATTGCCTCTAAGATTCCTATGCTTGAACCAAGTGATTCTGACGAAGCCCGCGAGTTTGCAAAGCTTGCTTTTGAAATAAGTGAAAAATTTGACACACCTGTTTTGTATAAAATGTGTACCCGTGTTGCACACAGCCAGAGCATCACAGAAGGCGTTGACCGCGTTGTGCCTGAACACAAGCCTTACGAAAAAAATATTTCTAAATATGTTATGGCTCCTGCCAACGCAATCCGCCGCCATCCTTTTGTTGAACAGAGAATGAAGGATTTGGAAAAGTGGAGCGAGACATCTGGGGTGAACAAAATTGAAGATGCTGGTGCAAAAGTTGGCATTATTACATCTTCGACAAGCTACCAGTATGTAAAAGAAGTCCTTGGCGACAGTGTAAACATCCTTAAACTTGGAATGGTAAATCCACTGCCTGCCGATATGATCCGTAAGTTTGCACAGGGGCTCGAAAAACTTATCGTTGTAGAAGAGCTTGATCCTATAATCGAAAACTTTGTGCGCTCGCTTGGACTCACCTGCGAGATTCACGGAAAAGATATGTTCCCAATCTGCGGAGAATTCAGTCAGAATATTTTGGCTGCTGCATTTGGCCGCGAGGTTCCAGCCGGCACAAAACTCGACACTGCAATTCCTGTACGCCCGCCAATTATGTGTGCAGGCTGCCCTCACCGCGGAATGTTCTATGCGCTTAATAAGCTTAAAGTAACAGTATTCGGAGATATCGGATGTTATACTTTGGGCTCGGTTGCTCCTCTTAGTGCAATGGATGTTACTCTTTGTATGGGTGCATCGTTCAGCGGACTTCACGGCTGGAACAAGGCTGGTGGTGCCGACAACGAAAAGAAATCTGTTGCTGTAATCGGGGACTCAACCTTTATGCATTCGGGAATGACCGGTCTTGCAACAATTGCATACAATCAGTCTAACTCAACAGTAATCGTACTTGATAACTCAATCACAGGTATGACTGGCCATCAGCAAAATCCTACTACAGGAAAGAACCTTTACGGAGATCCTGCAGGCCGCGTAGACCTGGAAGCACTTGCCCGCGCAATGGGAATAAACCGTGTTCGCGTAGTAGACCCATACAACATTGCAGAATGCGAAGCTGCTGTTCGCGAAGAACTCGAAGCCGCAGAACCAAGCCTTATCATAAGCCGCAGACCTTGTGCACTCTTAAAGGAAGTTAAGCACAATCCTCCTCTCGTAGTAGATCAGGACAAATGCAAGAGCTGCAAAATGTGTATGAAGATTGGCTGCCCTGCCATTGCAATGAAAGACAACAAGGCAAAGATTGACCCTACCTTATGTGTTGGTTGCGGCGTTTGCAGTCAGATGTGTAAATTTGGTGCCTTATAATTTGCTCTTATGGTTTTGAATATAATTTTAGCAGTAATAGCCGGAATCTTACTTATCATCGGTTTTATAGGAACCTTTGTTCCTGTAATCCCGGGCGCACCTTTGGCCTGGGCCGGACTTCTTGCTGCTTACTTTTGTTCCTTCTGCAATATTTCAATTGTTGCACTCATAATTACAGGCATTTTTGCAGTACTTGTTTCTATACTGGATAATATTCTTCCAATCACAATGACCCACAAATTTGGCGGAAGCAAAGCCGCAGTCACTGGTTCAACAATCGGACTCATTGCAGGATTTTTTATAGGTCCGGTTGGAATCATTCTTGGTCCGTTTTTGGGCGCACTTATTGGAGAATTAATTCATACTCACGGCCAGAGCGACGGTGTTTTCAAAGCAGCCTTTGGTGCGTTTGTCGGCTTTCTTACAGGAACCGGTCTTAAAATGATTTGTGTTCTCTGCTTTATCTGGTATTTCATTGTAAGCTTTATTAAGTAACAGGATTTGCAATGGAAGAAAACAAAGACTTTTTGACTACACAGATAATCACCTACATTGGAAACAAACGAAGCCTTCTTGGATACATCGAAAAAGAAGTAAATGAGATTGCAAAGGTTTTGGGCAAAAAACGACTTGTCTGTGCAGACCTGTTTTCCGGTTCAGGCATTGTTGCGCGCATGCTCAAGCAATATTCAAAACGTCTTATTGTAAATGATCTTGAAAACTATTCCAGAGTCCTGAACGAATGCTACCTTACCAATAAAAATGATTTTCCAAAAGAAGAATACAACAATCTTTATGAACAGCTTTTGGCATCGTGTGCAAAGAAAAAAATCAGCGGAATAATCACAAAAAATTATGCACCTGCCAGCGATAAAAATATTCAGCTTGGGGAACGCGTTTTTTACACACATCAGAATGCTCTTTTAATTGATACATACCGCAACCTTACAGACAGACTTGTTCCTGCAGAGCTTCAGAAATTTTTTCTTGCCCCGCTTCTTACAGAGGCTTCGGTACATGTAAACACCAGCGGAGTTTTTAAAGGCTTTTACAAGGACCGCACAACCGGTATTGGCTGTTTTGGCGGAAAAGGAAAAAATGCACTTTCCAGAATTATGGGAAGCGTAGTTTTGCCAATCCCTGTTTTGAGCAATTTTAATTCCGAAGTTCAGGTTTTCCAAAAGGATGCTGTAGAGCTTTCCGAGGAACTTAAAGGACTTGATATTGTTTATCTGGATCCGCCGTATAACCAGCATCCGTACGGTTCAAATTATTTTATGCTAAACCTTATCCTCAAAAATAAACTGGATGTAGAAATCAGCAGAGTTAGCGGAATCACTCAGGACTGGAACCGCAGCAACTTTAACAAACGCACCCGCGTTATGGATTCAATGGAAAAAATTGTTTGCGCCCTGGATTCAAAATATATAATCGTTTCGTACAACTCGGAAGGCTTTATAAATTTTGATGATATGTCGCAAATGTTAAAAAAATATGGTAAACTAAAAACCGTGGAAATTGCTTACAACACTTTCCGTGGCAGCAGGAATTTACAAAATAGAGACATTCATGTAAAGGAATATTTGTTCATATTAAAAAAATAGATGCTGAAACAAGTTCAGCATGACAAAAAAAGAGCGTCATCCTGAACTTGTTTCAGGATCTCAAAGGGGAATAGATATGGTAAAAAATATAATGATAGTCGGAGTTGGCGGACAGGGAGCTCTGCTCGCTTCTAAAACCTTGGGACAGGTTTTGCTTGATGCAGGCTACGATGTAAAGGTTAGCGAAGTTCATGGAATGAGTCAGCGCGGCGGTTCTGTTGTAACTTATGTACGCTACGGCGACAAGGTTTATTCACCAATCGTAGATAAAGGAGAAGCCGATTACATTGTTTCCTTTGAACTTCTCGAAGCAGCCCGCTACACAGAATATTTGCGTCAGGGTGGCCAGGTTGTCGTAAACACCCAGAAAATTGACCCAATGCCCGTAATCACAGGAGCTGCCGAATATCCTCAGGATTTAGTTACCACAATGACTTCCGCCGGCCTCAAAGTCGACGCCGTAGACTGCCTCACCCTTGCCGAACAAGCCGGAACTGCAAAAGCCGTAAACATCGTTCTTATGGGAAGACTTTCAAAATACATGGATTTCCCGGTAGACGCCTGGATGTCTGCAATTGAGAAGTTAGTTAAACCACAGTTTTTGGA
>JAFYDO010000012.1 GCA_017544745.1 Treponema sp.
CTGTCATCCTGTCCCGGAATTGTTACTACAAGACTAGGGCGTACACCGGAGCTTACACGGCTGTCGGGAGCTTCAAAGCGTTCTATATTTTCAAAGCCGTTATCTTTGAGCCAGGCCTCCAGCGCATCACATTTTTTGCTCTCACCGTCTCCACCACCCTCCGGCGCAATTGCAGGAATACTTGTGAGCAGGGTTTGAAGGGCAACGATGTCGGCACGTGCCCCATCCAGATATTCGCGTGCTGACATTACTTGTATACTTCCCATGTTGTGCTTACCAGAGTATCTACATCGCTGTATTTAGGTTCCCAGCCCAAAAGCTCCTTTGCACGTTTAGAGGTTGCATACAGACAGGCAGGGTCTCCGGGGCGGCGCTCTACATCTTCGGAAGGAATTTCCTTTCCGGTAATGCGGCGTGCAGCATCAATAATTTCTTTTACTGTAGTTCCCTTTTCGGTACCAAGATTTACAGTAACACTCTTATCATTTTTAGTAATATAATCCAGAGCCATTACATGAGCGCGGGCAAGGTCTGTTACATGAACATAGTCACGGATACAAGTTCCGTCGCGGGTATCGTAGTCGGTACCAAAAACCTTCATACCGTCCTTCATACCGGCAGCAACTTCCATTACACGAGGAAGCAGGTTTGCAGGATTCTGTTCCAGCCCGCGGATTTCTCCATCAGGGTCATAGCCTGCTGCATTAAAATAACGCAAAGCAGCAAAACGCATTCCACGAAGCTTGTCGTACCAGGCCATAAAGCGTTCAATTTCAAGCTTGGTAAAGCCGTAGTAGTTTTCCGGATTTTTTGGATGATCTTCATCAATAGGAAGATATTCAGGTGCGCCAAAAACAGCAGCAGAAGAAGAAAAAATCATTTTCTTACAGCCAAACTTTACAGCAGCATTCATAATATTGATTGTTCCCGTAATATTGTTCACGCTGTATTTTTCAGGCTCAATCATACTTTCGCCCGCTGCTTTAAATGCGGCAAGGTGTACAAATGCATCAAAGCCCTTTTCAAAGGCCTTTTCCAGATCCTGAGGAATAAGGATATTTCCGTAGATAAAATCATTCTGTGGAAAAAGATTGCAGCGCAATCCGCTGGACAGGTTATCAAATACAGTTACCTTGTGTCCTGCCTTCATCATTTCCTTTACAACGTGACTTCCGATATAACCGGCTCCACCAATAATCAATACCTTCATAGCGCTACTCCTTCTGGCCTATTAAAAATATTCGTATATATACATATGGATTTTCAAGCTGTCCATAATAATCACTGTTTAGTCTTACCCAGATTTCTTCAATCATCCAGGCTTCTTCTTCGGAATAAGAAAGCTCTGTAATTTTATGTCTGCACATATCACTGTCGCTTCCTTCTACCTTAACGACACAAAGCTCAAGTCCGTCCTTATTTATGTCCGAAAAATATTCTTCAAGCTCTGCGTGTTTTTCATCAAGCACAAGCTCTACCCATTCAGGATATTCCTTTCCAAAACCTCTGTACTGCCAGTCATCAAAACGGACAACAGAAAACTCCTGTTCTTGCAAAGTGGAATCAGATTTATTTGTAGAGGCACAGCCTGTAAGCATTAATAAGGAAGCTGAAAAAAGCAGGCAAAAAAGACCTGAAATTGATAAACCTTTTTTCATATCTATCATTATACAATAACTCTATGTTAGATTCAAATATGTACTTGCTATTTTGGGAGTATTTTTAGTATTATATAAATATGAACATGACTATTAAAAACAGAACAAAAATTGCTGCTGCAATTCTCACTTTGGCCCTTACTCTTGCATTTACGGGCTGTAATTCTACAAAAAATATTCCTGATGATTTATCTGCTCCACAGCTTTTGCAGAGAGGTCAGGCAAGCCTTGATAATTCAGATTATAAAACTGCCGAAAAATATTTCTTAAAAACTATAGAACAGTATGGTGACGACACAGATACTTACATCGAAGCCAAATACGAGCTTGCTCATCTTTATATAAAAACAAAGCGCTACGACAAGGCCTATGACAATCTGTCAGAGATTCTTGAATTATATGATTATGCAATTGCAGGAAGCTTACCGGCCGCTTATAAAAAGCTTGCTCAGATAGAAATGGACAAGATTCCGTCTGCAAAGCTGGAAGAACTCCAGAACTCTAGTCGCTAGGCAGTAAAATAGCTTTTACATTAATTTTCTTTGTCTCTGCTTTTTCCATTACAAAGTCTTTGGAATATTTACCAAGTCCTCGTGGCTTTGGATGAGGTTCTGCGTCTCCAATCAGAATAATCTGACGGTTTACATTATCTCCAAGCCGCCAGTTGTAATATTCGCAGGAAGCAAAAATTGCTTCGTAAACTGCTTCCGGAATATCGCCGCCTTCCTTACCCATTATCTTTATTGAATTAAGATTCTTATTAAAAGTCTGAAGGTTTTCGGTAAAGCCAAAGAATTTAACAGGCAGGCCCTTGTAGTTAAACGAATCTCCGTAATCACGGTAGAACAAAAGGCCAAAACGCACTTCTTCAATATTCTTAAAATGCTCCATCAAAGCAGGAAGCAAATCTGTCTTTAAGGTTTCTATATCGTTTTTCATACTGCCGGTTGCATCAATTGCAAATACAACATCAAGAGGAGCGCCTTCATCCTCAAGAATCTCCATTATATCGGCCACAATAGTTTCGGGTCCCTTGGAATAAACTACAAAATCAGAGAGCTCTGAAAATTTCTGGCTTGCAAGAGGATTATAATCTGCACTCAAAATTACTGCAGGCTCTGGTTCCGGTTCCGGCGGATTTTTCTTAGGCTTTTTGCGGGCTTCCAGATTGAACATAAAAGGACTATCCATATAGTCTCCGGTATAGTCGGCATATGGTTTTTCAAAGGTACGGATATTTATAAAAGTTCCTTTTCCAACTTCAACAATACCGTTACGGCTCCATTCGTATCCATACTGAAGCACCGGCGGAATAAAAATATGAAAGGCCTGGTCAAAAAAGTCGTTTTTTTCCGGAGTAGAATCAATAAGGCTGTATTTTGCACCCTCCGAAACCAGCTGCTGTCCGTCCAGATAGCGTATTTCATCTCCGTTTATAGGATTATATTCAGTTGCGCGGTAGGCATAGTTATCTGCTTTTCCGGTAGGATCGCGTGTAGTTTCTGTAAGCAGGATGGAATTTACACCAGCAAGCTTGCGTACATAAAGATGATAACCTGCAATATTTCCGTCTGCATCGCGTTCTTCTATAAGCTTTACGTCATCTGCAGTAATGCGCATAGCCTTCTGTTTAGCAGTATATTCAATTTTTTGACTCCCCGCTGTGGAATCTTGAGAAAAAAGCCCTGTCTGAGTAAAAACAAACAAAAAAGCAGGAATAATATAAGCAAAAATTTTCTTTTTATTATACAAAAACATAGTTACTTATCGGCTTTTCGGTGGTTATATATTAGGAATTGCAAATTTTTAGCAACGGGGGTACAATATGAGCATGAAATTCAAGGCTTTTATCGTTATTTTAGTATTTTTTGGTTTCTCAACCGCCTTATTTGCCAAGCCTGTAGCCTATTCATTTTCTGGTTTTGGCGGAGGACTTCCTTCTTCTGCTTATGCAGGTGCAGATACAGCAACCTCTAAAAAAATCATAATTGAAGACGATGACGATGATGATGATTATAACGATGACTATTATAGCGACGAGCCTACAGTAAACAAAGGTAAGAATACTGCCCTTATTGTAACCGGTGTGGTCGTTGGTCTTGTTGCAGTTGCCGGTGTTATTTACGGAACCTACTATTTTACAAATCAGTCCAGCGAATGTTGCGCCCAGGCTACCGACAGCTTTATTCAGGGTTGTGGCGAAGGCTGTGGAGATGCCTGTGAACAGAGTATGGAACAGGCCTGCAGCGAGTCATTATCCAGTGCCTGCTCTTCCAACTCAAGTACTGTAACCTGCAGCGAGGCTTCTATAGGAGCGATTTTTGGAAATGGATTACAGATTATTCCAATCTTTATTCCATAAAAAATCGCAGAAAAGCCTGCTTTTTTTTACCGTAGTTTTTTTATTTTCTCTTTTTCCTTTAACAGCCGCTTCAAAGTCTATTTCTTCTCTTTCGCTTGATTTTACACGCACCGAAGAAATTGCTTCTGATTCAACAATGACAGGAAGCATACTCTATACCGCTTCTCCGTTTTTCTTTCTTTTTAAAACAAGCCTGCCCCAGCCGCAGGAGGTTTTTATAAATGAGGACGGAGCCTTTATAATTCAGGATGATACAATCTATGAACTTGAAGAAGGTGCCGAATACCTTGAACAGATCTGTAAGGATTTTTTAAACTGGTTCAAAGAGGATTTTGGACTTACAGAATCGTCCTTTATTCCACAACAGCGTGCAATGGAAAACGGTCTTGTCGTAACCCAGTGGAATTATTCAAAGCAGGACAGCCACCCCATAGATACTGTAATGGTTTATACCGACATGACCGGTAAAACACGTACACTCAAAATGTACATGGATTTTTCTACACTGCTTACACAAACCCAGCTGAACGAATATAAGTATTATAACGGAAGAAATTTTCCGGTTCAGATAACCTCTACCTCTTATGAAAATAACGAGCCGGTTTTAATTACAAAACTAAGCTTTTCGAATATTGAATTTAACAGAGCCTCGAGTATGGAAGCAACAGAACCGCTAAAGGATGCTTCCGTTCTTACTGCTTACGCAAGGCCGTCCGAAGTTCAGGCACAAACTTATTATGTTTCCATTCCGTCTGTACTGTTGAATACCTCGTTCAGATTTTACAAAAGATTTATTACTGAACAGGATATGACCAACTGTCCTTTTTATCCTTCCTGTTCGCAGTACATGGTTGATGCTGTAAGTCAAAACGGTTTGTTCGGAATATTTCAGGGACTGGAACGACTCAAGCGCTGTACAAATGCAGAACACAAAAGAGACCTCTACCCTACACTCAGTAACGGTAAGCACTATGATCCGGTTCCTGCAAAAAAAGCAAAGGGGGAACAATAATGAAAAAAATAAATATATTTTTATGCTTACTGACTCTGTGCTGGTTTACAGGTGGGGCTAACCAAATCTTTGCACAGGAAGTTTCTGCCTATGCACCATCTACTGTAAAGGCTTTTGCAGATTCACTTTACAGTCAAGGCTTTTTATCTCAGGCAGAAGGCGAATACAAGCGTTATCTTTTTTCTGTGGAATTCAGTTCGCAGGAGGAAGCAGTACAGAGCCTTGATTTTCAGTCTTCGCTTAGCACACTGTGTAATATTTACAGGGCACAGCAGAATATAACCGGCATCAACTGGCTTGAGAAGAATTTTTACAAGAATGCGCAGCTACAAACTAAACAAAGGCTAAAGCTTTTGCAGGGTAAATATATTTTTATGGAAAGAAATGCACCGGCTTTTAAGGACTTTTACCAGCCGCTCGACCTTGATTCCTTTACTCCCGATTTTTCGAATCTTGTAAAGGCATCGGACTATGTACTTAACAAAAATATTGATGAGCTTTCTAAGCTTTGTACACAGATAAACCAGCTGCAGGGAGACAATTCACTTTTCATAAATCTTGGAGAATTGAGCAATTCATATAAGCTTAAAAAACCTGGCGTTGCACTTTTACTTTCTTCGCTTATCCCAGGAAGCGGCAGATGGTACACAGGTTCGTTTGCAGCTTTTACAGGAAGCTTTCTTTCAGTAGGTTCTTTTGTTGCGGGCACTGTAGTTACGGGAATCCAGTCTCAATGGAAAAGCTGGCAGCCATACGTTTTTGGAGCCTGCGGACTTGTTTTATATATTGTAGATTTATACGGCTCATACCAGAGTGCAAAGCGCTATAACGATGCACTTTACCGTCACCTATGCGAGGAAACAGAAAAAATATATGAAGCAGTTTATTAGGTTTTGCACAGCCGCTTTTATTACAGCTGTATTTTTGTTTCCCGTTTTTGCGATAGACACTGTTCCTGCTGCAGACGTCTACGAGGATGTTTTTTTGTACGCTCAAAAGCTTGAACAGGGAGGTGCCCTGGAAGAAGCCGAGGTTGAATACAAGCGCTATATTTTTCTGCAGGATTATTCTGCGGGAGTTCATCAGACTCAAGCCTTTTCAAGTCTTGCACAGCTTTATGCTAAAAAGGAACAGTGGCAGCTGGCCGCAGATTCAATGAACCAGGCAATTCAAAGCTCAATAAACGACGGACAAAGGACAGAAGAAACAGATTTGCTACGGCTCAGGCATATTCAGTATCTTTCGCATCTTAGCAGTAACCTCTATATTTTTTCGTACATCAATTTTCCCGACTTTTCGACGGATGTACGGCAGGCCGCTTTTCTTGCAGATTTTAAGAACTGCATAGAGCAGGAGCTCTGGCAAAACGCAAAGGACAAATTTGATTTTGCACAGCGGGAGTTCCCTGATCTGTTTACACAGGAACAGGCTCAAACTATAAACTCAAGCTTTCAAAGTATCTTTGCTTATAAACCAAAAAAGCAGCTTCTAGCAGGTTATCTTTCATTTATTCCGGGTCTTGGCCAGCTTTATGCAGGAGATCCGCTGGATGCACTCAATGCCTTTGTTTTAAACGGTTCGCTAATTGCAGTAAGTGCATGGTCACTTTGTACACTGGACTTCTGGACCTTCTCTTTATTGGAGTTTAATCCCCTGGCACATTTTATGAAAGGCAATATTTACAATGCCCAGAAGGATGCTTATGAGTATAATCAGAGGAAGCTCAAGGCTTTTTCAAGCCAAATTCTGGATATTGTGGATGAGAAAATACATTGAAAAATCCATAAAATGCGTTATAATAAACTTTATAAATACTTAAATTCTTTAGACTATGCAGCAAAACAATTTTGAACAGGTAGATCTCAGCACTTTCTTTGACTCACAGGACGAAAGTCCCATCAACGACCAGAAAGCCGAGATGCTCACTACAAAACAGAAAGAACTCATACAGGAAGTAATGCCGCAGATAAAAGCCATAGATCCCGAAAAGGCCGAAAACTTTGAGGAAAGGCTTAAATCTCTGGAGGCTCTGGCACAGGCTGTTGCTCAATTTCCTTCTCTTCTGGAAAAGCATGAGCTTATTGGCGGTACCCGTACCCCTACTTCCTTAATTGATTCGCTCATAGACCATCAGAATGCGGGAGATGCTACGCTGCAGCTTCCGTCTAAAGCAATGCTTGGAAAAGGACTTCTTGTTGCAAAAATGCACACCTTTTCAAGCTTTGCAAAATATACACATCACATTGCAGAACTCAAAAAATATTCCAAAGCCTTTGATACAGAAACTGTTTCTTCCATGTACTCGCTGCTCATCGAAGACGTTTACTTAAACTTAATCCGCGATACCACACAGCCAATGGAATTCCGTCGGGAATGGGCACTGTCACTTCTGCTGCTTTGGGAGCATTGGAACGACCAGGGAAGTGCTCAGGTTGCACCCGTATTGGAATCTGTATGGATGGCACGTCGACGCCTTGCTCCTGCTTTTGGAACTATGATGGGTACAAGCGAGCTCCTGCTTATTTCCATGCAGATGGATGACCAGTGGATTGCGTTTATAAAGCAGAAGCTTGGTGAACCAGGGGTTTCGCAGGCAATGGAGGAATTCCTTTTTGGCATTTCGTTTGAACAGATAAATACACTCCGCACAATCTTAAAGGAAAAAGGCATTCCTGCAATTGGTCGTGATGAAGTAAGCAAGTTTCTGGGCGAACACGTAAAATCAGATGCGGGACTTGACTACCGAGACTTTTATGCAAAATATACAATTCGACGCGATGATGCACGCTCACGTACAAGGCTCAAATTAAACGGACCTCATAAGACACTGGAAGATTACTTTATTCAGTTTGTAACGGAGCAAAACAAGGAGAAGCAGAACAATGATACTTTCGCAAAATCCAAATGAGGAAGATAAACAGAAAAAAGTTCCATACCACTTTGGCGAAAAGCTTCGTCAGGTAAGAGAGAAAAAAGGATATACCTTAAAGGTTGTTGCTCAAAAAGCCGGAGTAAGTGAAAGTCTTGTTTCTCAGATTGAGCGCAATCATGTTTCACCTGCAATTGATACCCTGCTTGCCCTTGCAGACGTTCTGGACATAAACCTGGAATTTCTTTTTGAAGAATACAGAAAGGTTCGTCCTGTAACAATAATTCATGCAGGAGAACGTCCGACTGTACGCGAAGATGAAATAATTTACGAAGAGCTTGCAAATCCAAAGGATTCAAGAGGCGATGTTTC
>JAFYDO010000092.1 GCA_017544745.1 Treponema sp.
GGTTCGGGCTATTCATCGCTGTATCTTTTGAGCGAGCTTCCAATTGATATAATTAAAATGGATAAATGCTTTTTGCAGACTGAACAGCTAAAGCAAAAGGAACGGGTAATCATTTCCAATGTAATCAATATGACTCACGAGCTTGATATCCAGACCTTGTGCGAAGGCGTCGAAACTCCAGAACAAAGCGAATTCCTAAAATCTGTAGGCTGCGACATTCAGCAGGGTTTCTATTTTTCAAGACCTGTTACACGCGAACAGCTGCAGGAAATATTATAAATTATTTGTAATATAAACATATAAGAGTATATATATAAACGATATAACACTTTCTATAACGTATATTCTGTCGACCTGTGTAAGCCCGCTGGCGGGCGGTGTTCAATCGGAGAGCGTTAAGAAAAACAGTCCATCGGGACTGTTTTTTAGCTCCTCCTACTTTAAATAAAAAAATCCAATTTTTTACTTTATAATAATTTATACAGCTTTTCCCTAATAAATTCCGATTTCTCCTTAAGTCCAATCTTACCCAATTTGATGAATATAACGTTTGGCATAGTTGGATTAAGCTTGATGGTACCTGGGTTTTCAGTCAATAGTTTCATGAACTTGTCTATGGAGAAATTTTCTACGCTGCTGAATTCTACTTTGACTTCGCCTTGTTTCTCGCGCAGGGCTTTTATACAGAGTTTGTTGCAGATTATGCGGATTTCGGCAAGGGCAAGGAGGCTGCTGACTTCTTCGGGAATCGGGCCGAATCTGTCATTGAGTTCGGTTACTACAGCTTCAAATTCTGCATCAGTTGTAATAGACGCAATCTTCTTGTAGATTTCCATTTTGATTTGTGGGTAGGTTACATAGGTATCTGGAATATAGCCTGTGTATTCAAGTTCCATAAGAACTTCGCTCTGGGCCTTGTAATCTTTTTGGGCGGTCAGGCGATTTACTGCTTCGGTAAGAAGGCGCATGTATAAATCAAATCCTACTGCATAAACGTTTCCGGACTGGTCTTTTCCAAGAAGGTTACCCGCTCCCCTAATTTCCATATCCTTCATGGCAATCTTAAAGCCGCTTCCAAGTTCTGTAAAATCACTTATTACCTGCAGGCGCTTCATTGCAACTTCGCTCAAAGCCTTATCCTTTGGATATAAAAGATAGGCGTATGCTTTTCTGTCGCTGCGCCCTACCCGGCCTCTAAGCTGATACAGCTGCGAAACTCCGTACATGTCTGCGCGGTCAATTATGATTGTGTTTACATTAGGAATATCAATTCCGTTTTCTATGATTGTTGTGGCTATGAGTACATGAAAACCACCCATCTTAAATCTGTGGAAAATGTCATCAAGCTCTGTGCTGGACATCTGGCCGTGTGCAACATCTACAAGACATTCGGGAACTATGCGTTCTACCATCTGGCGAACTTCTAAAAGGGACTCTACCCTGTTATGCAAAAAGAAGACCTGCCCGCCCCGCTCCATTTCCTGTCTTATTGCCTGAGCAACGCGTTCCTGACTAAACTCATCAATAACAGTTTCAATTGGCTGGCGGTTTTGTGGAGGTGTTGTTAAAAGACTCATGTCACGGATTTTTAAAAGACTCATGTGAAGGGTTCGCGGAATTGGTGTTGCAGACATTGTAAGACAGTCTACATTGTTTTTCATTTCCTTGAGTCGTTCCTTGTCCTTTACGCCAAAGCGTTGTTCCTCGTCAATTATCATAAGACCAAGGTTTTTAAAGATTACATCCTTCTGGATTATACGGTGAGTTCCAACTAATATATCAAGCTCGCCCTTGGTTAAGTTTGCAAGAATCTTTTTCTGTTCGGCCGGTGCAACAAATCGCGAAAGTCTTGCAATCTTTACAGGAAAGTTTTTAAAGCGTTCTATGAGTGTTTCGTAATGCTGTTCTGCAAGAATTGTTGTCGGTGCCAGGAACGCAACCTGCTTACCGCCCATAACTGCTTTAAAGGCTGCACGCATAGCAATTTCGGTTTTTCCGTAGCCTACGTCGCCGCAGATAAGTCGGTCCATTGGAACAGGCTTTTCCATGTCTGCTTTAACTTCTTCGGTAACAGTAATCTGGTCCGGGGTGTCTTCATAAGGGAAAGCTACTTCAAATGCAGACTGCCATTCTGTCTCCTTAGGAAATGCAAAGCCCACACTCGCCTTTCTTCTTGAATACAAATCTATGAGCCGCTGTGCAAGATCTTCCACAGCCTTCTGAACCTTGTTCTTGCGGTTTTCCCAGGACTTGCTGCCAATGGTGTCGAGCTTTGGTTTTTCACCTTCGTTACCGATATAGCGCTGTACAAGGTTTACCTGCTCAATTGGTACAAATGCAAACTCCTGGTCTGCGTATTCGAGCTTGATATAGTCGCGTTCGTTTCCAAGCGCTTTGACACGCTCTATTCCGTGGAAAAGTCCTATACCCCAGTTTACATGAACAACATAGTCCCCCGGGTTTAATTCGATAAAGGTATCGATTGCCTGTGACTTTACTTTGTTTACAGATTTGGCAGTATATTTTCTGCGGCCGAATATTTCGTTTTCCTGAATTACCAGCAGCTTGATTGACGGAACGCTAAAGCCCTGTGAGATTGCTTTTGGAATGAGCGTTACAGGATGACGGCCAGGTTCGTTTTCTATGTCCGTCCAGTCCTTAAAAATCTCGTGGATGCGGAGCTGCTGGTTATCGTTGTCGGTGTAAATGTAAATATACCAGCCGTCGTTCTGGAGGTTTGTAAGCTCCTCCTTCATGTAGTTTATATTTCCAAAAAAGCTTCTTCCTGGCTCTGATTCAAGCTTTACAAAAGGAAGATCTGTTGCCTCTTCTGTAGAAAGTGTACAAAATTGTAGACATCTTGATATATTTTCTAGCAAAGAATTTAAGCTTAAAAGCTGCATATTTGGCGGCAAAGAAGGAAAATCTTCCCTGGTTTTTCGGTACATTCCGGTAAATTCACGCTTTATGGCCATTTCTGCATTTAAAAGTCTGTCGTAATCATAAAAAATAGGAAGTGTCTGATCTGTCAGATAATCCAGGATTGTATACTCTTTATCCCAAAGAAGGTGGTAAAACTGCTCTTCGCCTTCGGTTTCTCCTCTGGAATTTAGCTCGTCCAGCATCATGTCTATGTACTGTAGGTTATGCTCGGAGAACGGAAGATGGATAGAATCTATTATATCACTGTTATTTTGAAGACTATTTGACTGTATAGTAGAAAATTGAGTACTATCATTTTGTATTGCACTATTCTGGTATTCTTCCAGTCTTTTGCCAAGTGTTTGCACCAGTTCTGGTGTCCATAGCACTTCTTTCATAGGGTAAATTGTAATTTTCTCTTTTTTGGCAAGGGTAATCTGTGAGTCGGCTTCAAATTCTTTTATAGAC
>JAFYDO010000093.1 GCA_017544745.1 Treponema sp.
TCCATTGATGAAAGAAGTCGTCGCTGTCGTAGGTCCAATGGCATCAGGAAAAAACTATATCTGCTCTCAAATGGAAAAAGACGGCTGGTTTTCCATCGATGCCGATATCCTTGTTCACGATGCCATAAACATTGCACAAGAAAGAATTTTAGACACCTTTACCCCATACGCACAAAAAAAGAACATCAAAATTGCCAGGCACGACGGCACAATAGACAGACAGGCTTTAGGCAAACTCCTCTTTTCTATTCCGGAACTTCTTACAATCCAGGAATCAATCGTGTATCCAATCATCATCAAACAAATACAAGACTTTATCCAGGCGCATGAAAAAACTATCATCAATGCAACTGTTCTTTATAAAACCCCAGAGCTTCTGCACCTTTGCGACAAGGTATTTTACGTAACTGCTCCATTCTTCAAACGCCTTACCCGAGCACGCCGCCGCGACAAGCTCCCCCTCACCCAAATCCTCAAACGCTTTAACGCCCAGCGCAATCTCCTCAAAGAGTACCAGAAAATGGTTCCTGCAGAGAAGATTATTATTGTAAAGAATTAAAATCTCTTGCATAAAAAACACTAAACTCTTTTTTTAGATTTCCGATATTAAGTTTAAGGTGGTCGGTTTGAAAAAATTCGGGCCGATGAAAAGAGGAAAAATTTATGGAACAGAAAAAGACATTATGGATTATTGCAGCAGTAAGCGTGTTTCTGCTTGTTGTAGTAGGTGGTGCAGCTTTAATATTCAACCAGAATCTTGGTTCAACAAAGCGTGTTGCAAGCACCTTCCCTGTTGAAAAAACAACTCAGGCACAGGCTCAAGCCTCAACTTCAAGCGGCTGGACAAATACCAGCGTTGCAGATACATCTACAAGCTCTCCTACTGTAAATGATATGTTTGTTGTTTCAGAAAACACAACTGTTCTTGGCTTTAATCAGCCTGCTCAGACCGAAGAAGCTGAGTCTACAACCATTGATCTTAATGCTCTTAAAAAGGAGCTTGCCGCTAATGCAGCAGTAAGCCAGCCTCAGAATATAAACATTACAGTAAATCTTTCGGAATCAGAAAGCCAGGCAAAGGTTGAAGAACCTCCTGTAGTTCTTACTTCTGAATATTATGTAAAGAGCGCAAAAGAAGCAGAAGCCAGCGAAAAGGCTGCAGCAGTAAAACAGACACAGGAAGTTGCAAAAGCAGAACCTGCTAAAACTACTCCTGCTGCAACAAGTTCTTCAAGCACAAAGGCTTCCAGTGCAAAAACAAGCACAGCAAGTACAAGCTCTGTTTCTACTAAAACAGCCGCTACAAGCACAACCAAAGCTAACCCAATCACAAGATTCTGGGTTCAGGTTGCTGCTTACAGCAATAAAAAGACAGCAGAAAATGCCCGTTCTGTTCTGTCAGAAAAGAAAATTAATTCGGACATCTACACCTACGAAGACAACAAGTCCAAGTTGTTCTATCGTGTACGCGTAGGTCCGTTTACAACAAAGAGCGAAGCTGAATACTGGCAGTCAAAAATCACAGAGATTTCTGATTTTGCTAAGGCAGGAAGCTACGTTACAAGTACAGTAAATTAAAAAAAGTTGAATTTTTTTCATTTTTTTTCCTAAAAACTTCCTAAATTCTTTAAAAAAAAGCAATTAACTATATATGAAGAATATACGGTTAATTGCTTTTTTCTTTTTTCTCGGTATTGGATGCGGTTCTAGTGTTTGCTTTGGAGCCGACATTATTTCTCCGGAGGCTTCTCTTGGCCTTAAGCTCACCTTCCCTTTTTTAGAGCTTCGTGGAGCTGCACGCTGTAAGCAGGAAAAGCTCTGGCCGCCTGATTATAACTATGGTTTGATGATAGACACTGAGGCATTTTATAAGAAGGTGTCTGTAGTTGCCAAAGCCGGGAATCTTTTGAGTGGAGGAAGTCTTTCTCTTCTTAATTCTCCCTCTTTTTCTCAGGAGCCCTCCTCTTTTGGACTTGATACTGCTTTGGGAATTGACAGGCTTACTGCAACGCTGCCCGCTAAGGATAACTACACAAGCCTTATGTCGTATTTTCTACAGGGAACTTATAATGGCAGCAGCATTTTTCAAAAAGCAGATCTAAACTTTTTTTATGATACTAAAAAACTTGTAGCCAGCAGCAGTATTCGTCTTGAGCC
Source organism: Treponema sp. (assembly GCA_017544745.1). The sequence goes on from JAFYDO010000093.1 coordinate 2,158, forward strand.
CACAAATAAAATTGATCTGGATTTTTGTTTTACAGGCGGTCTTTTTCCGTTAGATAAAACAAAGGATGATTCGTGGTATCTTCCCGCACAATATTATGCAGGTGGAAAACATATCTGTATGAATCTGCAGACTGGAATTCGTATGGGAAACTACAACGGCGTATTTACTGTGGGAGGTTATGAAACTCCATTCAGCTCTTATATGGCAGTCTGGCGCCTTGAAAACCAGATTCGTACAAAGCATTTCTGTACGATTTTGGACTTTTTTTATAATCCAAATACAAATCTTATTACAAGCTCGGGTAAGGTGCTTAATCCGTTACTGCAAATACGCAGTGGCAGCATGATAAAGTATAATTCCATTACAGGTGGAACAGGCTTTTTGCTGGACATAAATGCAACAGCGCGCGAGCATTACTTAAAAACGCAGGGAGGCATTAAGTATGAGTCGGATATTTATAGAGGCAGCCTTACAGCGTCTTTTGATATGACTCTTGGAAACCCCGGTGACCATCTTACGGTTGAATGCCCTAAAGGAA
>JAFYDO010000094.1 GCA_017544745.1 Treponema sp.
GCACGGATAATTCCGTTTGGGCTAGGGGTAAGCTGCTTAAGGTGGTATTCTTCTACGCGTGCCTGGTTAGAAGTAATGGTAGCACACTTTACACCAACCTTAAGACGTTTGATAGCGGCAGCTGCTTCGTAAGTAATTTTATCATCAGAATCATCGCGGCTTTTGAGCCCAAGATCATAGTATTCAGTTTTCAAATCAATATAAGGCAAAAGGAGTTCGTCCTTAATTACCTTCCACAAAACTCTTGTCATTTCATCGCCGTCAAGTTCAGCGATTGCATTTTTCATCTGTATCTTTGCCATAATGGTGTAATTATATAGAAAAAAAGGGGGGATTTCTAGTATAATCTTTGTTATGATTTCAATTATTTTGACTGTTTGTGCGGCGCTTATGATCCCGCTGGATTTTTTTATTGTAAATGTACCGCGGTGGATATGTGCGGTGCTGGTGATTGCGGCTTTGGTGGCTGACGTGATTTATTGCTGCGGTAAGAGTAAACGCTGGAAAAAGATAACAGCTTCTGTGGTGGGGGCAATTTTCTGGCTGGCGGTTATTTTCTTTGCGTTTTTCTGGCAGTATTGGGATAGTACGGTTTATAAAATGCGCGGGGCTCCTGTGTCTCCGGCTTATGATTCTGTGATAAGTCAGAAGGATGCGCTGGAAGATCTGGACTATGCCTATAAGCACCTCAAGCGTATTCATCCGGCAATGCTTGATAAAAAAGGAGAAGAGTACAAAACAGTTAGTGCGGCTTATGAAAAGCAGCGTGCGGTAATTGGTGCAAAAGACGGCGTAACGCTCAACGAACTTGCCCGCTGTATTCAAAGGGTTTATTCTACACTGCATGATGCACACACGGGGTCGTTCCCGCAATATACAGATGTTCTTTATTACAGGGAACTCAAGAAAATAAATGATTCTGAATACGGCTTTCATGGAGTAAACGGTGTGCCTTACAAGGATCTGCTCCAGCAGAAAAGCGATTTATTCAGCTACGAAAAAGATGCGTGGGCTATACAGGACCTTGCAGATTACACACTTAGAATTGATACGCTTGATTTGCTCGAGTTAGACCCGGCTAACGGCGTAACTTACATGCTCAGAAATGATGACGGAAATATAATTGAGCGCAAGGCCACCCCGGATGAATATGTTACTGTAGAAGAGTATTACAAATACAATAATATTGATAAAAATGCAAAAGCCCAGGAGCCTGCAAAACCTTTTGTTTACTACGAAATTGACCAGGAACACAGCCTTGCAGTTTTGACTCTTACTTCTTGCAAAAGTAATTCTCAGTACAGAGACTGCCTGCGCCAGATGTTTACCGAGGTAAAGGAAAAAGGTATTAAAAATGTTGCAGTAGATGTCCGCAATAACGGCGGCGGTTCATCGCTAGTAATAAATGACTTTTTCCGCTATCTTGATATAGATTCTTTTTATGAGTCTGGCTGGAATGTGCGCTACGGACCTTTTGTTGCAAAGCATATCAGACCGCTTTCAAAAAATCACCGCATAAAGGAGCTCCTGTTCCACGGAAACCTTTTTGTGCTCACCAGCGAAAGAAGCTTTAGTTCTGCAATGATGTTCCCGCTTTATGTTCAGGACAACAAGCTTGGAAAAATAATTGGTGAAACTCCCGCCAACGACCCGAGCGGCTACGGCGATACTGTAAATGACTATCTTCCAAATTCACACATCAAGATTTATGTTTCCAAAACAAACTTTACCCGCGTAGACCCCGATTCCCCGGACCGCTACGTCGAGCCGGATTATCCGTGTAAGAAAGATGAAGTGTTTGAGGAATTATACCGTCATTGCAACTAAATTACATACACAATGAGCGCACAAACCCAGGCAACAACGCACTGCCATATAACCATTGCCACGGCGCTCTTGGTGCCGAGTTCTCTTTTTACTGATGCAATGGCGGCAATACATGGTGAGTAGAGCAGGCTGAATACCAGAAGGCTTGCTGCAGAGCGGGTAGTCAAAACAGATGCAACTCCGCCGGCAAATAAAATCTCCATTGTAGAAACTACGCTTTCTTTGGCCATCACACCGCTTATGAGAGAGGTACAGATTCTCCAGTCGCCAAGACCAATAGGGCGCATAACAGGTTCAAAAAGTCCTGCAATGAGGGCAAGAATACTCTGGGAAGAATCTTCTACAAAGTGCAGGTGAGGGCTAAAGCTCTGCAGGAACCAGATTACAATTGTTGCCATAAAGATTACGGTAAAGGCGCGTTCCAGAAAGTCGCGGGCTTTTTCCCAGAGCAGCTGGGCTGTGTTCTTAAGGCTTGGCAGTCTGTAGTTTGGAAGCTCCATAACAAAAGGAACCGGCTCGCCCTTAAATAAAGTTTTTCTATATAAAAGGGCTGCAAGAATACCCATAATAATTCCACCGACATAAAGACCTGTCATAATAAGTCCGCCGCGTCCTGGGAAAAAGGCTGCAGTAAAGAAGGCATAAATTGGAAGCTTTGCAGTACAGCTCATAAAAGGAGTAAGCAGAATTGTCATCTTACGGTCGCGTTCAGATGGCAGGATGCGTGTAGACATAACAGCAGGAACAGTACAGCCAAAGCCAATCAAAAGAGGAACAATACTTCGTCCGCTAAGACCAATTTTTCTGAGCAGCGTATCCATCACAAAGGCAACGCGTGCAATGTAGCCGGAGTCTTCAAGCAGAGACAAAAACAAAAACAGCGTTACAATTACAGGCAAAAACGAAAGTACACTTCCCACACCCGCAAAAATACCGTCAATAATCAGCGCGTGCAAAACTTCGTTTACGCCAATTGCTGTGAGTCCGCCATCAACCAGGGCAGTAAAGGCGTCAATGCCACGCTCTAGCAACCCCTGCAAAAAGGCGCCGATTACATTAAAGGTCAAAAAGAAAACACCCGCCATAATCAGAATAAAAAGAGGAATGGCAGTATATTTACCGGTAAGCAGGGCATCAATTTTTTGCGAGCGTACACGTTCCCTGCTTTCGTGCGGCTTGTGCACAGTCTGGCTGCAGACGTTACGGATATATGAGTAGCGCATGTCTGCAATGGCAGCACTACGGTCAAGACCGCGTTCGTTTTCCATCTGCAGGGCAATGTGCTCAAGGGTTTCTTTTTCATTAAGGTCAAGGTCCAGCTGGTGAACAATACGCTTGTCACCTTCGAGCAGCTTGGATGCCGCAAAACGGACTGGGACGCCAGCCTTTTCTGCATGGTCTGCAATCAGGTGAATTACTGCATGGAGGGCACGGTGAACAGCACCTCCACTTTGATTCATATCACAAAAATCCTGACGCAGCGGCTTTTCCTGAAAGTGCGCAACGTGGACAGCATGCTTTACAAGTTCATCAACACCCTGATTTTTTGATGCCGAAATTGGAACAACAGGAACGCCAAGCAGCTCCTCCATTTTGTTTACATCAATAGAGCCGCCGTTGCCCGTAACCTCGTCCATCATGTTCAGGGCAATTACCATAGGTACGTCCATTTCGAGCAGCTGCATGGTAAGGTAAAGGTTTCGCTCAATGTTAGTTGCGTCTACTATGTTTATAATTCCGCGCGGCTTTTCATTCAAAACAAAATTGCGCGAAATAATTTCTTCGCTAGAGTAGGGCGACATGGAATAAATGCCCGGCAGGTCTGTAACAAGAGTATTTGCATGCCCGCGGATTGCACCATCCTTTCGGTCTACAGTAACCCCAGGAAAATTTCCCACATGCTGGTTAGCCCCCGTAAGCTGATTAAAAAGTGTAGTTTTTCCGCAGTTCTGATTTCCCACAAGAGCGTAAGTAAGGATTGTATCATCCGGCAGCGGATCCCCGTCATCCTTAGCATGAAACTTACCGCCTTCACCAAGACCCGGGTGGGCAGTACTTTTTTTAGCACGACCTTCTGTGGTTCCTGAGCTAGTCGAAGGACCACCTTTTGAAGGCCCTTCGACAGGCTCAGGGACCACATTTCCCTCATCAGCAGAAACTTCAATCTTCCCTGCATCCTCAAGCCTCATGGTAAGCTCATACCCGCTAACGTCAAATTCAACCGGGTCTCCCATAGGCGCAGTTTTAATTTTAGTAATTACAGTTCCGGGAATAATTCCCATGTCCAGAAA
>JAFYDO010000095.1 GCA_017544745.1 Treponema sp.
CCTGCCCCTCGCTGCAAACAGTGGTAGTTTCGACAAGCTCAACCACCACTGTTTTCCGCTACCCCCTCTAACGGGGTGTCTCATTAAAAAAGAGTGTGCCTTTTGTTTTACAAGTCACACTCTTTTTTTTATACCCCGTAACGCCCCCGCGATGTTTGTGAAGCAAACTCGGTAAGTAAGTGCAACTTAAGACTAAAGCCCCCCGCAACTTTTGCGCACATTTTACGTGAGTTTCAAAGATTTTTGTTAATTACTCACGTAATTATTAATCTGTCCCTTTTAGGATTACGTATATTTTGCCTGTTTCTATAATTTTGCATGTAAAAATAATTCAACAAAAATATACTTTTGTGATAGTAAATCTGGCATTTTTATGTAACAATGATTATGTTGTTCTGAATCTGTTTCAGAATCCTTGATAAGACAACCCCACAGGAGTATCACATGAAAAAAACTTTAGACTGGAAAGAATATGAAAACACAGCCCGCCTTGCTATTGCCGAAGGCTGCGTACTTTTGGAAAATAACGGAGTGCTGCCGCTAAAAAAGGATTGCACTCTTTCTATTTTTGGCCGCATTCAGAGTAACTATTTTAAAAGCGGAACAGGTTCCGGCGGCAAGGTAAATGTAAGCAAAGTCTGGAATATTGTAGAAGGCCTGGAAGAATCCGGTCATGTAAAAATACACGAAAATCTCCGCAAGATTTACACCGACTGGGAAAAAGCCCATCCTTTTGATGAAGGCATGGGCTGGGGAAAGGAACCCTGGGCACAGGAAGAAATGCCCCTGACACAGGCAATAGTAAAGGATGCCGCTGCCTCCAGCGATGTCGCTCTTGTCATAATCGGACGTACTGCCGGCGAAGACAAAGACAACTCTGCCACAAAAGGCTCCTGGTTCCTCACCGATACAGAATATGAAATGCTGCGCCTGGTTCGTGCCGGCTTTGAAAAAATGGCTGTCGTCTTAAATGTTGGCAACATCATAGATATGAGCTTTGTTGCCGACATCAAACCGGATGCTCTTTTGTATGGCTGGCAGGGCGGAATGCTTGGAGGCCTTGGAACAGCTGATGTCCTCACCGGCAAAATCAATCCTTCCGGCAAGCTTACAGACACAATTGCAAAAGCACTCACCGACTACCCGAGCAACAAATACTTTGGCAACCTGGAACGTAACTTTTACTGCGAAGACATTTTTGTTGGTTACCGCTACTTTGAAACTTTTGCAAAAGACAAGGTACTCTACCCTTTTGGCTATGGACTTTCCTATACAAGCTTTAAGCTCCAGGCTGCAGACTCTTCAAATGACGCCGCCTCTCAACAAATCAATCTTAAAGTAAAAGTTACAAACACAGGAAGCACAGCCGGCAAAGAAGTTGCCCAGATTTATATAAGTGCTCCAAACGGAAAACTTGGCAAAGCTTCCCGCGTTCTTGCTGCCTTTGAAAAAACAAATCTTCTGGATCCGGGCGCCACACAGGAATTAACTTTTACCATTCCTTATTACGACTTTGCCTCTTACGACGATAGTGGCGCCACAGGACACAAATCCTGCTTTGTATTGGAAGAAGGCAGCTACACAGTATACGCCGGAACAGATGTCCGCTCCGCAGAACAGATTTTCAGCTTTGATCTGGACAGCCTTCTTGTAATAAAAGAATGCGAAGAAGCCTACGCCCCAGTCCGACCCTTTGACCGCATGCACGCCACTCAAGACGGCAGTCTCACCATGGAACCGGCTCCCCTTTCTACCATTGACATGTGGCAGCGCCGGGCTCAGCGTCTCCCTCAAGAAATCCCGCAAACCGGCGACAAGGGCTACAAGCTCAACGACGTACTCAACAAAAAAATTGACATAAACACTTTTATAGCCCAGCTTACCGACGAAGAGCTGGCCTGTCTTACCCGTGGTGAAGGAATGGGCAGCAGTCTTGTAACACCCGGTACCGCCAGCGCTTTTGGTGGAGTTTCTCCACGCCTGCACGACCATTTTGGTATTCCGGTTTCCTGCTGCGACGACGGTCCAAGCGGTATGCGCCTTGATTGCGGAATGAAAGCCTTTTCCCTTCCAAACGGAACAAGCCTTGCCTGCACCTTTAACCGCCAGCTTGTAAAAGAACTTTACACCCTCACCGGTCTTGAAATGGCTGCAACTAAAGTAGACAATCTTCTGGGCCCAGGCATGAA
>JAFYDO010000013.1 GCA_017544745.1 Treponema sp.
ACAGGAAGAAATGTTTAACATTCAGCTGCAACTGGCTCTTCAGTATAATATGCCCATGGTAATTCACGCACGCAAGGCCAATAACAAGCTTTTTGAATACAGCCGCCAGTTCAAAAAACTTCCGGCAGTTCTTTTTCACTCCTTTATGGGCCCTGCCCGCGAAGCCCAATCCCTCATAGACCACGGAATAAACGCATACTTTAGCTTTGGCAAACAGATAATGAACAATAACAAAAAGGTTCTGGACTGTGCCACACACCTGCCTCTCAAAAATCTCCTCCTGGAAACCGACGCACCCTTTCAATATCTTAAGGGAGAAAGCTTTACCAGCCCGCAGGATATTACAAAAATATATGATGCCTTTATAGAACTTAGGAAAGAAACCAGAGAAAATATTTTTGAGCAGTTAAGGGAGAATTTTTGGGGATTATATGCAATCCATTTATATAAAAAAATGTTATAAACAGTAACATAAAATTCAAATATCTGTTATAGTTATTATATGGACAAAAAGAATTCTTTATCACTTCGCTTTAATATTTTTCTTTATATACAGTTAGGAGCCGCTGTGCTTTTGAGCCTTATGTCTCTTAGTTTTCATGCAGACATTTCGCTCGTGGCTTTTCCGGTGGCAGTTCTTTATACAGGACTTACCACCTTTATGTGCATCAAAATGCTTGTTAAGAAAGATGCTTCAGCTTCTCCTGTAATTCTGCGTCTTGTTCAGTATCTGCCGTTTGTGCTTCTTTTTTGTTTTATTATCCGCAGGGCAGGGGAATTTGGTACTCCGTTCTGGTATGATGTTATTACAGTAATCTGCTGGTGGATTGTTTTCATTTTTTCTTTTGTAGTTTCAAGCTATATGGCAGATAAAAAGTTCAAATTCATAACAGAAAAATGGGCTGTTCCATATAAAAAGCCTCCTAAGCGCCATGGTGCAAAATGGGTTTTATTCGAAGCCCTGGACTGGATAGACAATATTATTCAGGCTGTGTTTACAGTTCTTATTTTTCAGATTTATGTAATGCAGCTTTATGTAATTCCTTCTGAATCTATGGTGCCTACTTTTCTTGTAAAGGATCGTGTTGTAGTAACAAAACTCAACTGCGGACCAAAGTTCCCGCTTACAGATATAGGCTTTAATGCATTTACAAAATATAAACGCGGTGATGTTATTGTAGTTCGTAATCCGCATTACAAGATTGATAGAAAGTCAGAAATTAAAACTGTTACTTCACAGCTTGTATACATGCTTACCTTTATGAGTGTAAACCTTAATACAGACGAAAACGGAAACATGAAATATGATCCTCTGGTAAAGCGAATCTGCGGTGTGCCGGGCGAGCAGCTTGTCATGCAGGATGGAACGCTTTACCGACGCACAAAGGACAGCGATATTTTTACACCGGTAGAAGAGGATGCAAAATTTGCCTGCTGGGATTTGTCCAAAATAAACCGTACTATTCTTCCAAAGGTAGAAACCTTCCCTCTGGCTTATGTCCAGCCTAACAGAACCGGCTCAAATCTTAATACAGTTGTGAGTTCTGCTGCAGAAAACTATCAGGCTATGCTTGATTTTGAAGAAAAACGCCGTAATTATGATCTTGATGCTGCTGCGTACCGTGCAAAAGAGCTTGTACGCAATATAAAAGGCTATGCTTTTACAGATAATCTTATTTCCGGCTTTGAAGAACCATCATTTAATGAGCTTGATTTGTTCCTTAATTACGAAAAAGACACTCCTTTGATAATGAATTCGCGCGAAGGTCTTGAATGGTTTGAAAAATTTGTTACAAGCTGGATAGATTCTAAGGATAAAGCACGCGATATTTATCAGGAAAGCAATTTCCGCCTTAATGTAATGACAAAAATGCTTTATGCAGAAATTGTTGTTCGTGCTGCAAGCATCATAAGAAGCGGAAGCGGTTATTCAAACTTTGGTGCAGATTCTGTAATTGCTGAGTATATGGACCAGGCTCAGATTCTTGACTGGTATGTACGCGGTCTGCTTGATTCACGAAATATGCCGGTTTTCCCTGCAAATGATCCTGATGGAACTCCAAACTATATTCCTAAGAACAGTTATTTTATGATGGGAGATAACCGCTTTAATTCTCTTGATTTCCGCCATTCTGCAGAACGCTTTGAGACTACTCTTTGTACAGATGATAAACTTTCTGTAACTTACAGCTCACAGATGGAACCACATTATGTTGACAGAAAGCTTATTATAGGAAAACCAACCTACCGCTTCTGGCCGGTAACAAGAAGAGGGGCTGTACAGCCTAAGTAGATCCCGAAACAAGTTCGGGATGACATTTTTTATCTACCACAGCACTGCTTGTATTTCTTACCAGAACCACATGGACAAGGATCGTTTCGTCCTACCTTTGGCATTGTGCGTCTAACTGTAACGCTTGAACCTTGAGTACGTGTCTGCATTGCGCCGCTTGCTGCCTGTCGTCTTGCTGTATCTCCACTGAATGAGCTTTGTGCAGAACGCTGTGCCTCGTTTGCGGCAACTGCTGCTCCAAACTGCTGTGTATCGCTGTGCTGTGCATTCATCTGGGCATTCTGTGCAGCCATCATCTGGCGGCGGTGTTCTGCAGCTTCAGGGCTAAGCTGAATCTTTACTTTAAATACGCGTGACATTACAGAGTTTCTGATTGTGCTCATCATTTCATCAAAGATATTAAAGCCGTCAATCTTATATTCTGTAAGAGGGTTCTTTGAGCCGTAGGAACGAAGACTTACTGCTTCGCGCAAGCCTTCAAGTGCTTCCAGCTGATCCAGCCACTTGCGGTCAATAATCTGAACGTACTGGTAGCGGATGAACATATTAAGATTTTCTTTTCCTGCAAGCTCTTCCTTCTGAGTAATATCATTCTGGAGTTCTGCAATAACTGCATCGCGTGTAAGACGTTCTGCAGGCAGCTGGAGTCCAAAGTTACTGCGCAGTGCTTCGTTGAGTTCATTCAAGGCAGTGTTATCATGCTTGTTTTTCTTTGATTCATATTCATACTGATCAAACAGGTCATCTACTAAGTCCTTTGCATTGTTCATTACGCGGGTACTAAGGTTGTCATCTGCAAGGAGTGCATCGCGCTGCTCGTAAATAACTGAACGCTGCTCGTTCAAAACATCATCGTAGTCAAGCAAATGTTTACGGATTTCAAAGTTGCGGTCTTCTACCTTTTTCTGTGCGTTTTCAATACCCTTGTTGAGCCATGGATGGTCAATTGGTTCGCCAGGCTGCATACCTATGCGACTCATCATAACCTTCATGCGTTCTCCACCAAAGAGACGCATCAAATCATCATCCATAGAAATAAAGAACTTGGATCGTCCAGGGTCACCCTGTCGTCCGGAACGACCACGCAGCTGATTATCAATACGGCGCGACTCATGGCGTTCAGAACCAATTACATAAAGTCCTCCAAGGGCGCGGACTTCTTCGTAATCCTTTTTCCAGTTTTCTTTTTCTATTGCAAGTGCTGCCTGGTATTGTTCTTCTGTTGCATTAGTTCCTGCGCGTTTTCTTGCACGGAATTCCGGGTTACCACCAAGCTTAATATCGGTACCACGACCTGCCATGTTTGTTGCAATTGTAACGGCACCCTTGGCACCGGCTTCGGCAATAATCAATGCTTCGCGTGCATGGTTTTTGGCGTTCAAAACCTCATGGCGGATTCCTTTACGGGTAAGCAGGGCATCAAGAATCTCAGATTTTTCAACGGAAACTGTACCAACCAGAACCGGCTGTCCTCTGTCATGTGCAACCTTAATTTCTTTGGCAATGGCTTCCCATTTATCCTGTTCGTTTAAGTAAACTTCATCGTTTTCATCTACACGGGCAACAGGAACGTTTGTAGGAATGGAAACTACATCAAGGTTATAAATCTTGTTGAATTCGACTGCTTCGGTTGCGGCTGTACCGGTCATTCCCGAAAGCTTGTCGTACATACGGAAGAAGTTCTGGAAGGTAATTGTAGCCATTGTGCGGTTGCGCTGTGCAATTCGGATATGCTCCTTTGCTTCAATAGCCTGATGAAGTCCGTCTGAATAGCGGCGTCCTTCCAAAACACGACCTGTAAATTCATCAATAATCTGAACCTGACCATCTTTTACCATGTAATCTACATCATTATGGAAAAGCAGGTGAGCGCGCAGAGCCTGTGTAAAATAGTGTGTATATTCAAAGTTTTCTTCGTCTTCAAGAGCACCTGTGATAAGATTGTGCTTGTGCAGGATTTCGTTTATGTGGAGCATACCCTTGGCAGTAAAGGAAACGCGCTTTGATTTTTCATCAAGAGTATAGTCTCCTTCAATTGCTTCTCGCTGTTCAGGAGTCATAAAGCTTTCGTCTGGATATTCGCCGGTTTTAGGATCCTTTGCAACTTCCTTGAGTTCTCCAACATATTTATCTACTTCGTGATATTTGTAGGTATCATCTTCGCCGGCACCAGAAATAATAAGAGGGGTACGGGCTTCATCAATCAAAATAGAGTCTATTTCGTCGACGATACAGTAGTTGAATCCGCGCTGAACCTTTTCTTTAAGGTCAATTTTCATGTTGTCGCGCAGGTAGTCAAAGCCTAATTCGTTGTTTGTACCATAGGTAACATCGCAGTTATAGGCTACACGGCGGGCATCATTGTCCATATCCGAAAGGATTGAACCAACTGTCATACCAAGATAGGCAAAAACAGGACGCATGGTGTTGGCATCGCGTTCTGCAAGGTAGTCGTTTACTGTTACAACATGAACGCCTTTTCCTGTAAGTGCGTTGAGGTAAGAAGGTGCAACTGCAACAAGGGTTTTACCTTCACCGGTTTTCATTTCGGTAATGCGGCCCTTATGAAGGTTGATTGCACCAAGAATCTGAACATCAAAATAACGTTCACCACGTACACGTCGCGAAGCTTCTCGAACAAGCGCATAAGCCTCCGGCAATATATCATCAAGAGTTTTTCCCTCAGCAAGTTCTTTCTTAAAACGTTCTGTCTGTTTTGGATATTCTTCTGCAGGAAGAGATTTAGCCCATTCTTCCTTGTCATTTACAGCCTGTAAAATTGGTTTAAGTGCCTTAAGATCACGGTCGTTCTGCGAACCAAAAATGGCAGTCAAAATCTTATCAATAATCATGATGGAATCCTTATGAAATATTTTTTTTCTTATTATAATATAATGAATTTTACATAATTTTACCATAAAAAAAAGTATATTTATAAAAATTGCGTAGCAAAGAATATAATCAATATGTGGCTCCCAGTCACAAAACGGGGGCCAAAACCGCGGCTAGCCGCTTGACGCTGAGTGTTGCATAGGAACTATTAAATGCCGCTCGCGCGGCATCAACACTCAGAGTCATTTTGTCCCCCGTTTTGTTCCTTCGCGCCACAGATAGAATTAGTATTATATTCTCATAAATTACAATTCATGATATAATAATAATATGAAAAAACTTTTTCTGGCTGCCATCATAATTATTGGAATATTTTCTTCCTGTACACGAAGTAATACTATACAATCAATAAGCGAAACAGAGCTGTTCAGTTTGAATTATGGGAACTTTGAAGAACAGCTTAGCGTTACAGATTTGAATCAGATTGGCGATATCAGACTTGGAATTTCCATGCGGGATGGATTTTTTTATATTGTAGACGGATATTCCAAAAAAATAATGGAGCTTAACTCTTACGGAGATATGCTTTCGCTGTTTTATAACGAAGATTCAAATACAAGCGACCTTATTCACCAATATGACAATCTTGCAGAAAGTATTTTTCACGAAATTTCCTATCCTTTTGACTATCCGGGACAGATTGCGCTGGATTCTAACAAATGTATTTATACCGTATGTACCATTCCACGTAACCGTCAGGAGCAGGGAGAAGGCGGAATCCTTTATACACAGGCGGTTTTGCGCATAAGCCGTGACGGTTCAAGTGTAGATTATATTGGTCAGCAGGGTCCGGGAGGAACTCCATTCCCTCATATCCGCAGGATTTATACTACCCAAAAGGACGAGCTTGTAGTTGTAAGTAATTCTCTGGACGGTTTTATAGTTTACTGGTTTGGAACCGACGGATTTTTAAAATACATGATTCCAATAAGCACCAAAAATACTCCTCAGATAGAAAACAACAATCCCGAAAACGAGATTTATATCACGCTGGAAAACGTAATTCCAGATCTTCAGGAATATAAGCTTTATCTTAAAGTAGATTATTATACTTCGTTTGTTGATGAAGAATCCAAGGTTCAGTCTGGAATTAACTTTACTCAAACCCTTTTGTGGCCGCTCAACTGCGAAACAGGTGTTTATGGGGAGCCTGTTAGTATTCCGCCATACGAAGAGTCGGTTGTTGTAGACTATAGTAAGCTTACTTATAAAATACCTTATGATTTTCTGGGTGTAACTGCCAGTGGCTGGAAATTCTTTATAATCAAAACCGATACAGGCTTTAATGTAGAAATGATTCAGAATGAATCGCAGAAAATCCTTCACAGGCATTTTGATGTAAATCACAGCGATAATCTTTTTTATGATATGTCACTATCTGCAGACGGAATTATTACTGCACTTTACATAGACAAGGAAAAGGCACGTACCGTATGGTACAGAACAGATACACTCATAGATGCAATCTTAAAGAACTGATTGAGAGTAAAGCATAAGAGGTCAAAAACAGATGTTTGAGGATGTAGACGAAGGACACGCAGAAGGCGAAGAAAAGATTGTTTTCCGCTATAACCGGGAAGAACGTCTTAAGTCTGCACCTCAGATTGTACGTGACTATTATGACGGCAAGCTCAAGCCGGTACGCGGGTTCAAAATCCTTTGGGTAAACAAACAAAACCGTTATATTCTGCTTGCTCTTATAATTTTTGTTGGTTTTGTATGGGTTTATACTGCACTCAACAATACCAGAAGCTCTATCGCTATAGGTAATATCAATCTTGAGCAGACCTCGTTTGCTTTTCAGGAAGAAATCTATGTAAACATAAAAATCAAGAACAAAAAGGCAGATGAAAAAAGCGCGCCGGTAAAGATTACGGCAGAGGTGTTCTTTGTAAATGTCGATAATCAGGTTGTGGATAAAAAGGAATTATCGCTTGTTTACCAGAACGGAGAAGAAGCTTTAACGACAAAAGTTACCGATTATGATATAATAAGGGTAGATACTATAATAACTGCAGGGGATAAGGAAAAGGAGCTTTCTTCTGCAATCAAACGATAAAAGGAGGCGGGTATGCTGCAGTTTTACTTTTTGTCCATCTTTTTCAATCTTTTTGCAGGTTTTGTACTTGTTAATGACAAAAAAGAAATAATTGATCTTGCTGTATTAAAGGATAAAACCTTTAGAATTGTGCTTGGCGCAGTTTGTGCCGTAACAGGTGTAATCAAGCTTTTTGTTGTTGTACATTCAAGTGCAGTTATTGTTGGAGACCTTTTACCTGCTATAGCCGGAATGATTGCGGGACTCTGTCTTATAATTCAGGATAATCAGGAAAAGCTTCCTGCCTGGTTCAACCGCATATTTATGACCAATAAACTGATTGTCGGCTTTGCCTGTCTTGGAATTGCACTGCTTCATTTTGTATTTCCAGGGGCCCTGTTTTTATGAGTCGTTCCATTGCGTGTATAGATTACAGAAACGGAAAGCTGCTTATTGCTAAACGAAAAAGCGGCGGAGATATGGGAGAACGCTGGGAGTTTCCCGGAGGAAAAATCGAAGAGGGTGAAGATTTTACTCAGGCCATAAACCGCGAAATGCTCGAGGAATTTGGCTGTAAGGTAAAGATTTTTGAACAGCTTGCTAAAGCAGATTTTGTTCACAACGGAAAAAACTGTACAGTAAATGCATTCCGCGTAGAGTTTGAAAATGACGGAGTAGATAAGCCGTTTGTGCTTACCGAGCATACCCAGACTCAATGGGTAAGTCCGGATCAGATACAGTCCCGCAGCTTTGTAGATTCCGACCTGTCCCTTTTTCCGCAGATAAAACAATCCCTGGGGTTTTAATATGAAAAAAAGTATATTATTTCTATTATTTCTGGCAATCCTTCTGGTTTCCTGCCACAAAAAACAGGAAGAGGTAATTGCTTTTGACGATACTTATCCTCTTTCGCTTGCTCCGGATGTTGAATGGGCACTTATTACAGACCCTTATGCCGCTTTTCGCAGTGATATAGACTGGAATGCAGATATTACGGGGCATGTAAGACGCGGAGAAATACTTCAGATATATGCAAAGTCTACAGACAAACAGAAAAATACCTGGTACAAGTTTGAAGAGGGGTGGCTTCCTCAGACCTGTCTTGCAGTATACACAAACCGATATAAGGCGCAGACAGCAGCAGGCAACTTAAAGGATTAGCACGGAGAAGCAGTATGAGCCTCATAATTGCAGAAATTGGAACATCTCATGAAGGATCTTTGGAAAAAGCAAAGCTTCTTGTAGATGCTGCTGCCGCTTCCGGGGCCGATGCAGTAAAGTTTCAGTGGGTGTATGCAGATGAAATCCTTCACCCAAAAACAGGCTTTGTGGCCCTTCCTACAGGTAATATTCCATTATATGAACGCTTCCGCCAGCTTGAATGTCCCGTAGATTTTTACCGCCAGATGGTAGATTATGTACATTCCAAAGGCTGTAAGTTCTGCTGTTCGCCGTTCGGGCTGCGCAGTTTGAAAGAATTGCTTTCGCTCAAGCCTGATATTCTTAAGGTTGCAAGCCCGGAGCTTAATCATTACCCAATGCTCAAAGAAATTGCACGATACAGAAAAGAACAGTCTGCAAACGGTGAACAGCCGGTTCCTGTAGTGCTTTCGAGCGGTGTGAGTAAATTTGAAGATATAAAAAAAGCAGTAGATATTGTGGGTACGGATGGAGTTTCGCTTTTGCACTGTATTACAAGCTATCCGGCCCCAGAAAGTGAATACAACTTAAAGGTTATTGGTACTTTAAAGAACAACTTTGGTATAGAATGCGGAGTAAGCGACCACAGTCTTGACCCAATTCTGGTTCCGTCTTTGAGTATAGCCTGCGGCGGTACTGTTATAGAAAAACACATTACCCTTAGCCGCCAGACCATGGGACTTGATGACCCTGTAGCGCTTGAGCCCGAGCAGTTTGCACTTATGGTCCATGTTGTGCATCAGACAGAAGCAACTATGAGGCATTATGGCGAATCTGTCGGTTTAGAGCG
>JAFYDO010000096.1 GCA_017544745.1 Treponema sp.
AAACTGCAGCAGCTTCTGCAGCACCAAGTGGAAGTCCAGGATGTCCTGAATTTGCCTTCTGAATTGCGTCCATTGACAAGCTGCGGATAGAAAGTGCAACTGCCTCAACACCTTTTTTGTCCATAAAATATTCTCCTAATTTAATATAATTTCTACAATTAATATTCTATTTATTTATCAAGCTCTCTAATAAGGCTTAATAATTCTGCTTCGCCGGCATGAGACTCCAGAGCCTTGCGGAACCTTAAGTTACGGAACAAACCGGCAAGCTCTGTAAGCACCTTAAGATGAACCTGAGAATTCTGTGTAAGAAGCACAAACATAACATAAACTTCGCGCTCATCCGGAGCCTGCATATCAATAGGGTTTTTAAGATAAACAACACAAATCTGCTGCTGTTCTATATTCTTTATGATAGAAGCCCTTGCATGTGGCAAAGCAATTCCATTGCCTACAGCAGTACTCAAAACCTGCTCACGGGCACATAAAGCATTATAAATCTGTTCTGAGGTTAACTCGTCGGGAAGAGTTATCATGCCGCTTACTGTTTTATAAATCTCCTGTGGAGTACTACCTTCGATATCGAAAAACACCCCTCCACGATGGATTAAAGCTGCAAGATCAACATTTTGATTTAAATCCAAATCCATTTTTTAACATCTCCAATATTTCAAGTACTTTTTAAGGTACTAGTGAACAATTTTTATACTATTATACGTTAGAGAATCCAGCGCATTATAGAGAAATGCTCCAATATCCTCAAAGGTTTCTTCCATTCCATCCAGCGAAAGCTCAACATCATCAAAAGGAAAATTTTCCTTTATATATTCGTTTTCCATTTCCTCAACAATTCTTGCAATATGACTGAACAACTGTACAAGAATTACAAGCTCCTGCTGGGGAAATTCTTCAAGCTTAAGTCCGGAGCAGCCTATTGAACACAACAGTTCGCTAACCTGCGAAAACAGTTCCAGAACCCTCTGTCTTAACGGAGCAAGTTTATAATCTTCAAACTGATTATATACTTTAGTAAGTATATCATGTCGCTTTTCTATATTCAATAATATAAGCCTTCGTTCTTGTGCAGACATTTTAAGTGTAGAAGGAAAAATATCATCAAGAAGCTCTTCAATTGATTTAGCGCTTTTTCTTTCGCGCTGTTCAAAAATATAAGTTTTTAAGTAAGCGTCAAGTACCGACGCAGAAAAAATCATACTCATATTTGTAAAAAGCAGCTCCGAAGAACTGTTTTTATTCCAGCCGCCTACATACGGAACAGGAGTATTTGCATACCATATTCTTGACTCTACCCCGTACGGAGAAAAACCGATTTTTTTTGTATGTTTTAAGAACTCTTCTGCGCTGCCGCAGGTTTTAGTACATAATTCTCCAAGATGCTCCAGGTACATAAAAGCCAGCTGCTGTTCAATAGAATCTGCAGGACCGCTTGCTTCAAAATTTTCAATAAGACCTTTTTCAAAATTGGAATACCATTCTTCGCGTTCAATATCATCACCAGAGATTTGAGAAGAAGAATTACAGGGCAAAACAGAAAGCTCAACAACATTACATTCCCAGTCTACAACACGGCCCAAGATTCTATCACCAAGCTTTATGTTTTTTCCGTCCTTGATTTTTGAAATTGGCCAGGCAGTAAGCTCAATCTCTGCGGGCATGCCATACTGTACCGAAGAAAGAGGAACTGTTTTATTGGAGCGGTCATTAAAAATATAAGGAAGCACATACCCTTCACCAAAAAACGCAAAGGTATCCAGCGCAAGATTCATGGAAAAAGAAATTGACTTTGGAAGAATAATCTGATTTCCATCGGTTACATTAATCTGGTCGGGAGACGTCTCCGGATTTATAAAAGGCATGCAGCGATGACCAAGAAGAATATGCCCCTTTTTTATTTCTTCTGCAGACGGCTTAAAGCTGAACCAGCGTCCTAAAAAAGCACCGCATCTGGTTATATATTCTTCATTAACCAGCTCAAAAACCATGTCTGACATCTGAAGCACACCCTTAGCATAATCCTTTGAGATTTTTATTCCCTTGGCCTTTATTGTCTTATAAAAAAAGTCCAGGGTAAAAATCTGCTGATAGGTGCGGAAAAAATCGTCTATAACTTCAGATGCATCAAAATCCATCATGCTCAGACCTCCAGCTCCAGGCCATCGTATGCCGGCGCTGCTGTTCCTTTAATTCCCGAAAATTCCTTTATATGCTCATTCATATAAGCTTCATATTCTACATGACTTGAATTATGAGTAAGATGAGTTACCCACATATTCTTAACACCAATTTTATCTGCAGCCTGCATAGCCTCAAGCACACTAAAATGCGTACTGTGCGTCTTTATCCTAAGCCCGTCTATTACAAGCTGTTCGATTATACCGCCCTGTGCAGCTCCGCACGCCTTTTGCAAAAGTAAAATGGAGTCATTACTAATATAATTACAGTCCGTCAGATAGGCAATAGATTTTTTACTTCCGTCGGAGTCTGTTTTTGTAAAAAGCCAGCCAAGCGTCTGAACATGGCCATGCATCATAGGAATTGGAGTGATTGTAACCTCATCAACTGTAAATGGCTCGGTTACCTCCTTGAGCTCAACACGCGCACAACCGCCGCCTTCTGTTACAGGAGTAAAAATATATGCAAAACGGTAGGTTACATCCTCTATAGTCTGTTTATTTGTATAAATAGGAATTGGAGGAGCATTATACTGTTTAAGGGCACTTGCGTTTTCGGGCTTTTTCCACATATTACAGCTGAATATACGAAGGTCGTCCAGGCCGTGAAGATGATCTGCATGGCTGTGAGTAAGAAGTACCCTGTCTATTTTTTTAATACCATGTTCAATTGCCTGCATTCTAAAATCAGGACCAACATCTATGAGTATATGAGAGCCACCGTCCGTAGTCAAAAAAGCTGCGGCACGGTAACGTCTGTCGTGAGGATCTGTCGATTTACAGACAGCACAATCGCACCCAATTACCGGAATACCATGACTTGTGCCTGTGCCAAGTAATAAAAGTTTCATACCCTACTCCCATAAATAAAAAAAGCCGCCCTTCAAGAGCGACTTTTCACAAAGCTTTGAAAACAATTAGTTCTGAGCTACAGCTTCTGCCTTTGGAACTCTAACCTTCTTGTCTACAAAACCAGCCTTAAGGCATCTTGTACAGATATTGATAGTTCTAGTTGTACCGCCAAACTGAGCCTTAATCTTAAGAAGATTTGGTCTC
>JAFYDO010000097.1 GCA_017544745.1 Treponema sp.
AACCTTTATGAAAAAAGCAATTGCCCTTGATACAGTAATTGAAAAGCTTACAGATACTGATGAATATTCTTCGAGCTACCGTGTAGAAGAATCGGGCGAGCTTCATTTTTATGAGTTTAAGTTTATGAAGCTCAACTCTGATACTGTAATTGTCGGTTTTATGAACATTGATAAAATGATTAAAGATGCAAAAGAAAAAGAAATGCTCATTGCACTTTCCGAAACCGACCAGATGACAAATCTTTTAAACCGTGTAAGCGGAGAGAAAAAAGTTACAGAGCATCTTAAAAACGGAGACGGTGGCTTCCTTATTCTTCTTGATGTTGACCACTTTAAGTCTATTAACGATACCTTTGGTCATGGAGTTGGAGACCAGGTTATTATTCAGGTTGCAAAATGTCTTAAGTCAACCTTCCGCGAGCATGATATTGTATTCCGTTTAGGTGGAGATGAGTTCTCTGCTTATGCTGCAGACGTAACAACTAAGAAAATTGCAAACCAGATTATCAAACGCTTTATAGCAAACCTTGAAGCAATTGTTATTCCGGAGCTTGGTGACAGAACCATAACTGCAAGTATTGGTGCCACAATCATAAAACCGGGCAGCCCTGTTCAATTTGCAGACCAATACAAGCTCATAGACGAAGGCGTTTACGAAAGCAAAAAGGTAGATGGCTCACAAGTAACCTTTAAGAATTAAAAAGCCTTATCAATGACCTCAAGCACGTTTGTAACAGGAATAAAGGTAAGTCCTGCCTTTACGTAGGCCGGAATTTCTTCCAGATCGCGCTCGTTTGCCTTTGGAATTATTATAGTCTTTATCTTATTGCGCTTGGCTGCAACTGTCTTTTCGCGCAACCCTCCGATTGGAAGCACCTGTCCTGTAAGACTCAGTTCCCCGGTCATGGCAAGATGAGGCTTTATCTTTTTTCCGCGGAAAAGCGAAACAAAGGTTGTTGCCATTGTAATTCCGGCACTTGGCCCATCCTTAGGTGTTGCCCCTTCCGGAATATGCAGGTGTACGATATTATCTTCGAACCATTGTGCTTCTTTAATACCCTTTTCTACAGCGTAACGGCGGGCCCAGTTAAAGGCAATCTGGCTAGATTCCTTCATAACGTCGCCCATCTGGCCGGTAAGCACAAGAGCGCCTTTTCCGGCAAAGCTTACGGCTTCCAGAAGCAGCGTGTCTCCGCCCATGCTTGTCCAGGCAAGACCAATTGCGGTTCCGGGCACAGAGGCAACCTTTATCTGGCTTTCGTCAAAGTCCGGTTTGCCAAGGTATTTGTCCAAATCAGAAGAGTCAATTGTTATAGGGCCCTTCGACAGGCTCAGGGACCCCGAAGTTTTCTGTACGAGTTCTGTAACCAGCTTGCGGTGAATTTTATCCAGGCATTTTTCGTAATGGCGAACCCCTGCTTCTCTGGCATATTCTTTGGCAATACGGTCAAGGGCGCTCTTTGTATATTTTACCTGACCTTTTTTAAGACCGTTCTTTTCAAGGCTCTTTGGAATGAGATACTTCTTTGCAATTTCAAATTTTTCCTGATCGATGTAGCCGCTAAGCTGAATAATTTCGGCACGGTCAAGCAGCGGGGACGGAATAGAGTCCAGAGTGTTTGCAGTCAAAATAAAGAATACATTTGAAACATCAAACGGCAGATCAAGATAGTCGTCGCGGAAAGTGTTATTCTGTTCCGGGTCTAATACTTCGAGCAGGGCGCTGGCAGGGTCACCGTTATGGCTTGAACCCATTTTATCTACTTCATCAATCATAAAGACAGGGCTTGCGCTCTTTGTAATTTTGAGTCCCTGAATAATTTTTCCCGGCATTGCGCCAATGTAGGTTCTGCGGTGACCTTTAATTTCTGCTTCGTCGCGCATACCTCCTACACTAAAACGGAAGAAGGGCTTATTCATGGCATCTGCAATAGAATGACCTACGCTTGTTTTACCAACCCCGGGAGGTCCCACAAGCAGCAAAATAGACCCCTTGCTGTCATTCTTCATTTTGCGCACGGCAAGATATTCTATAATTCGTTTTTTTACATCCTCAAGTCCAAAGTGATCGCGCTCAAGAATTTTTTGTGCCTGGGCAATATCAAAGTCGTCCATTTTGGAACTGCCTTGGGTATTCCACGGAAGCTTACAGATAAGATCCAGGTAATTGCGGGTAACCATGTATTCAGAAGATCCAGGCTCCATCATGCGCAGCTTTTCAAGCTCGTTGCTGGCAGTTTCTTTTACTTCGCCGGTGAGATTGAGTTCTTCTATTGCCTTTTTGAATTTCTGATAGTCGGTTGCGTCGCCACCCAAGGTTTCGCCAAGCTCTTCCTGAATAGACTTCATTTCTTCGCGCAAAAAATATTCACGCTGATTTTTTTCTACCCTGTCGTTTAGCTCACGCTGGATTTTTTTCTGAACACGCAGCAGCTCCTGTTCCTTTTTAATAAAAATCAAAACCTGCTCCATGCGGGCACGAACGTTTAGAGTTTCCAAAATCTTTTGCTGTTCAACTTTATCTACATTTAATATGGAAGCAATAAAGTCGGCAATCTTACCGGGGTTATCAATATTTACCATATTAAGGCGCATTTCTTCACTGAACAAAGGATTGTTTTCGCTAACTTCCTTCATTTCGCTGAGCAATGCGCGGGTAAGAGCCTTTACTTCAAAAGTGTCGGCCTCTTCTTCTTCAAGATATTCTACTGCAACTGCAACTGGTGCCGAACTGTGCAGCACCTTACGGATTTTGAATCGCTTTACTGTAGAAACAAAAATATTTATTCCGCCGTCCGGCAGATTTACTTTCTTAAGAATGCGTGCAACTGTACCTACTCTGTGCATGTCTGCCGCAGTAGGAATTTCTGCATCATTTTTGAGCATTACAATGCCAATAAAGCCGCCTTCTTCGTAAGCCTTTTCGACAACCTTAACATCGTCGGGCGCATTAATCATAAGAGGCGTAAAAATCCCAGGAAAAATAGGACGAGACTGCAGCGGTATAAGCAGCAACTTGTCCGGAAGCATATTTTCTGTAGGTATAATAGAATTACCGTCTAAATCGTCAATTATTTGTGCCATATATGTAAATATAATAAAAGAAAAAGTAAAAGGCAAATTTAATATTTTACCCTTTACAATTTACATTAATTCCATTATTATAATGATTACAATTTTCTTATAATAGGATAAACTTATGCAGATGACCAAACAGTATCACAACACACTGCAGGAAGCGGGAATCAGACCTTCTATACAACGCACAGCAATTTATGCGTATTTGTGTGAGCATCCGGTTCACCCTGATGTAGAAACAGTTTACGATGCACTCAATCCAATTTATCCTACTCTTTCTAAAACTACGGTTTACAACACCCTCAAGCTTTTTGAAGAAAAACACATTGTCCAGTCAATCAAAATAGAAGACGACAAGCTCCGTTTTGACGCCGAAATGCGCAATCACTACCATTTTAAGTGCATCAAATGCGGCAAGATTTTTGACATCTTCCTTGATGACGCCAAAATGCCGGACCAGAACGAATACGCCTCATCGCTGCCACAAGGCTTTTCTCTGAGCAAGATTCAGACAAACCTGTGGGGGCTGTGTAAAGATTGCGCAGAATAAATTTTTTCTAACATTCATTCCTATTTTCTCCGATATAAACGATATAGAAGTGTTTGTCGGGTCACCCTTCGACTTGCTCAGGGACCGCGACAATGACCGATTGTTATAGAGGGGAAATATGACTAAAAAGATTGCTTTTTCATTAATTTTGGCGGCTGCTGTTATTTTTGTAATTACAGGTTGTACATCAAAACCTGTGGTGGAAGACAAAAAACCTTTATCAGCGCTCGAACTTATGAAGGCTGGACAAACAGATAAAGCACGCAGCCTTTTTAATATTGACGAAGACATAAACGAAACAGACGAAGAGGGAAACACACTTCTTCATCTTTGTGCTGCAATTGACGATTATAGCTCAATTGAATACTTTTTGTTCAAAGGCGCAGATTCAGAAATCAAAAATAAAGATGGCAACACTCCCCTTCATATTGCCATTGAAAATGATTCCTTTAATGCGGCTAAGGTTCTTGCTGGCGTAGGATCAAATCTTTTTGCACGAAACGGAAATGGAGTTTCGGCGATTGATCTGGGCCTTGAAAAAAATGCACGTTATTATGATTTATTTATAAACGAAAATACCTCAAAGATTCGCTACGACAATGGAAAAACTCTTGTTCATTATTTTGCACAGGCCAAAAATCTGCGCGGTATAAATGCATGTATAAAAGCAGGTTTCCCAATTTCTATAAAGGATGATGATGGAAAAACTCCTCTTGATCTTGCTTTTGAAGATATTAACAATATTGAGTCTGTAGAAATTGCGGCTGCTCTTATTCAGGCAGATGCAGATCCTATAGAAACAGACTTTTCATATTTCCAGGATGCAGTTTCTGCACGAAACCTGAACCTTCGCCTTGGAGACGGACAAACTCCTCTTCATCTGTGTTCAATTATGGGACACAAGGCAATTGCAACATATCTTTTGGAAAACAATGCAGATACATCCGTTCAGGACAGTTCTGGTTCTACACCACTTCATGAAGCAATCCGTTATGGACAGCTTGAAATTGCACAAATGCTTCTTGATGCAGGTGCAAATATCAATGCAAAGGACAATCTTGGAAAAACTCCAATCATGCTTATTATCCCTCGTGATAAATTAAGCGAAACTTATCGCCTCCTTATTCGCTACAGAGCCGATTTGAATCAGGCAGATACTTATGGCGATACAGTTCTTCATACTGCAACAATGCTCAAAGCAACTTCAAACATAATCGAAACACTTGTTGAAGGAGGCGCAGATATAAACGCCCGCAACAAGGAAGGTGTTACTCCTCTTTCAATTGCAATTCAGGCAGAAGATATTAAAACAATCAAATTGCTTACTGCAAACGGTGCAAGTATTCACACTCAGGATACTCATGGAAGGTCCCCACTTTCTATGGCTTTTGAAATGAGCAATGATGTTTTTGAAGCAACCTTGAATGAAAATAACTGTCATACTCAGGATTCAGAAGGAAATACTCCTTTGCACATTGCCCTTAAGAATAATGCGCCAATGTCAAAAATCCAGCATATAATCGGGCTTACAAATGATGTTAACATCAGAAACCGCGACGGTGATTCTCCACTTTATCTTGCAGCTTCAAAAAACATGGAACAGATAGGAAAACTGCTTCTTGAAAAAGGCGCAGATATTTTCTCTACAAACAAAGATAATAATTCGCCATTAAGACTTGCGCTTAAAGAAGGCGGTAAACTCCAGGACTGGCTTATTACTTCAAAAACTATTGTTTCTACAGATGGAAGTGGAAATACAGTTCTTCATTACGCTGCAGACTGGGAATACGACAAAGCAATTAAAACTCTGCTTGAAAAAGGTGCAGATATAAATGCTAAAAACGCAAACGGCGAAACTTGTCTTTTCAATGCAGCAAAGAGCAATAACCCTCAGATTATCCAGCTGCTTGTTGATGGAGGCGCTTCTGTAAAAGAACGCGACAACCTCGGAAGCACACCACTTCATATTGCAGTTCGCTGGGGTGCACAAAAATCTGCAGAAAAACTTATTAAACTTGGAATTAATATCAACGCCCAGAACAGAGCAGAAAAATCACCTCTTGCTGAGGCTGTAATTGCAAACAAATATGAAGTAACAAAATATCTTCTTGAAAACGGAGCAGATCCTAATTCCTGCGATGCTTTAGGTGTTACAATTCTTATGGATACAATCCGCGTTCAGAATGCAGATATTTTGAAACTGCTGCTTAATTATGGAGCAAATCCAAACCTCCAGCAGATAAACGGACAGAATGCTTACCACGAAGCAGCCTATATGGGCAACATCGAAATTATTGATCTTATAAGGGAAGCTGGCGGAAATCCTCTTGCACGCGATAAAGAAGGAAACACTCCATTCTCAATTGCATTAACAAAGGGAACAAAAATCATCGATGCAATTCTTGGTGATTCTTATAATATTACAGACAGCGACGGAAACTCTCCAATTCACATTGTTGTAAAATCAACAAGAGATACAAAGCTTTTGCGTTCACTCATAGACAAAGGCTTTCCTATTGATACACGTAATGCAAACGGCTATACACCACTCAATTATGCAATTGAAACTGATAATGTAGAAATGGCAACTATCCTTCTGGAAAAAGGTGCAAATCCATTCCAGACAATCGATAAAAAAGGAACAAACGGTGTAACAATTGCTCTTGAGAAGAATAACAAGAAAATAATTGAAAGTATTGTAAAATATGCTTCAGGAATGAGCGATATTCAGGGAAATACAATTTTGCACTATGCAGCTAAAACTTCCTCTATCGAAACTGTGAAAAATCTGTTATCATATGGTATAGCAACAAATGTTA
This sequence comes from Treponema sp., assembly GCA_017544745.1. The sequence goes on from JAFYDO010000097.1 coordinate 6,448, forward strand.
AAAATGTTGCTGGTGACACTCCATATACAGTTGCTGTAAGATGGAAGCGTCCAGATATTGCAGAATTATTAAAATCGAATTAAAATAGTAGTAGGGCTTAAAGGAAAAACGCGGAGTAAAAAATGGATACTATCACAGCGGATTCTTTACATGAAAACCTCACCTTTACCGGCGATCTGATGATTGACAGTACCTTTGTACTTTTACCTCAGACTGCACCTGTAACTAAAGAACTCATCAATGCTGTAAGAGAATGGGAATTCACCACTTTCTATACAGAAGGAAATTTGAGTCTTGGCGGCGACATCGGTATTTCTATGAGTTCCGGTGATGACGAGCAGAAGGATGATAAAACCGGAAAGATTGGTGATTCCCTCAAAAAAGCAATTGAACGCTCCAAGAACATTCAGCTTGATAATTCCGACCGCGCACGAATGGAAATGGTTCAGAAGGTTTATGATGAATACATGAACTATATCGAAAGCATTTTCACTCATTATGCAACCCACAAAGAAATTGACCAGGAAGACCTTTCAGAAACTGTAAAGGAACTGTGCGTATTCATAAAAGAAAACAAACGCTTTATTCTTCGTGTAAATGCTCTGGAGCATCAGTCACAGAAAAACTTCCTTGTTACTCACTCAATGCGAACAACAGTTTTGGCAATTGCAGTTGCACTCCAGCTGCGCATGCCTCTTTCTAAAATGATTGACCTTGGTGTTACAAGTATTATTCACGAAATTGGTATGCTGCGTCTGCCACCACAGATTTACATGACAGACAAAAAGCTTACACCTGGTGAACGTTCACAGATTTTAAAGCATCCGGTTTTGGGTTATACAATCGTAAAGGATTTGAGCTTCCCGCTTAATATTCAGCTTGGTGTTCTTGAACATCACGAAAAGGAAAACGGAACCGGTTATCCTCAGAAAAAAACCGGCGACAAGATTTCTACCAACGCAAAGATTATTTCTGTTGCATGTTCATACGAAGCAATTTCTTCTCCTCGTTCGTTCCGTGGTGAACGCTCTACCTTCGAAGCAATTGTCGAACTTTTGCAGAACCGCGACCGTTCTTACGACGACAGCATTATCCGCGGTTTGCTTTATACAGTATCACTCTTTCCTATTGGTTCTTATGTATATCTTTCTGACCGAAAGATTGCTCAGGTTATTGATTCTAATCCTGATAATCCTAAGGCACCAGTTGTTCAGTATCTTACAGAAAAAGCACCTGATGGTTCTCTCAAGGTTGCACCAACTGGCGTAAACGGACTTAGCATTGTGCGCATCCTTTCTAAGAATGAGGAAAAAGATATTCTTGCACTTGTAAAGGATAAGTATAAGGATATTGAAGAAGCACAGGCTCAGGCAGCAGAACACCCTCAGCCGGAACATCCGACAATTACTGTTACAGACGCAAACCGTCCTAACATGACTGCTACCGAAGAAGTAGATATAAGTCAGTTTAGTTAAAGAAATTCCTTATTCTCTCTACATCCTCATGGAACTTTTCGTCAATTACCGGTGGATGTTCATTAAAGAAAAGAATTTGTGTCATCTGTTCAAGTGTGTGTGCACCCCAGATTGGGACAACACTTTCGTACTGGCTAAGAAAGCCGAATGCAAGCGGAATGTTATCTACAAGCCCGCCACCAAGCGGCTGCATTGCAATAAAACCAACATCGTGTTCTTCGCAAAGCTTTACCAGCTCTACAGTGTTGTCTGCACTTACCATATTAAACGGAAACTGCAGTGTTTCGTAGCAGTCTGATTCAACTGCTTTTATTGCGGTTTCGAGATTTGTAGTTACAATTCCTATGTGATTGATTTTTTTATTCTTTTTAAGTTCTACAAGTGTTTCGTAGATTTTGTCTGCCCCACCCGGAAGAGGAAGAAACTTATTTACTTCAAGCTGATACAAGTCTATTGTATCGCAGTGCAGAGTCATAAGACTTTCTTCCAGGTCGGTATTAATTTCTGCAGAAGTTTTTGCAGCGGTGGTTGTTGCAAGAAATACGTTGCGCTTAATGTCAAACAGAGCCTCTCCGAGCAGTTTTTCGCTGGCCGGAGTCTGATGCGAAACATCAAAAAAATTAATTCCCGCATCGTAGGCGGTGCGCACAATCTTTGCAGCTTCTTCGTCTGATGAAGCATCTGCAAGGCGCATGGCACCAAAAGCAACGCGGGAGATTAATAGATCTGTCTTGCCTAAACGAACGTACTCCATAAAAACTAGCGGAGAACTGCTTTATAATTCTTGATTGCCTTCTGGATAAAGAATACGAGGTCGTCGAGGCTAACGCGTTCCTGTTCCATAGAGTCGCGGTAACGTACTGTTACTGTGTTGAACAGGTCGTTTGGAGTGCCGTCGTCTTTCTTTTCCTGAATTGTATCGTAGTCTACAGTTACACAGAATGGAGTACCAACTTCGTCCTGGCGGCGGTAGCGCTTACCTACAGTTCCAGAAGTATCGTAGTCTGTTACAAAGTCTTCCTTAAGCATGTGCTGGATTTCCTTTGCTTTTTCTGCAAGACCGTCTTTCTTCATCAAAGGCAAAACTGCAACTGTGATAGGTGCAAGACGTGGGTCAAGGTGAAGAACTGTTCTGTAGTCTTCCGGCTCACCTGCCTTTGCAACGTTCTGCTCTTCGTATGCTTCACAAAGGAACATAAGGAAGTTGCGGTTAAGACCGGCAGAAGTTTCGATTACGTATGGAACGTACTTCTTGTTTCCGTCTTCCTGGTCAATGTAAGACATATCCTTTTTAGAATAAATCTGATGCTGGCTAAGGTCAAAGTCTGTACGGCTGTGAATACCTTCGATTTCTTCAAATCCGATTGGGAAGTTGTAAGTAATATCGTAAGCATCCTTAGCATAGTGAGCAAGCTTGTCGTGGTGGTGCCACTTGAGCTGCTTTTCTGGAATACCGTACTTCAAATAGAACTGCCAGCGGTCTTTTCTCCAGCGGTCGAAGGTTTCATCTTCTGTACCAGGCTTACAGAAATATTCCATTTCCATCTGTTCAAATTCGCAGGTACGGAAAATAAAGTTTTTGAAAATAATTTCGTTACGGAAAGATTTACCAACCTGAGCAACACCAAAAGGAACCTTCATACGGTTAGACTGTACAATGTTCTTAAAGTCTGTAAAGATACCCTGACATGTTTCCGGGCGGAGGTAAATCAAGTGGCTGTCATCTGCGATTGGTCCCTGATATGTTTTGAACATAAGGTTGAATTCGCGAACGGCAGTATATTTGCGGTTTTTAGATCCACAAGTAGGACAGTTGATGTTTGCATCGATGAAAGCTTTCATTTCATCGTGTGTCATTGTGTCTACAGGTTTTCCAGGATTTACATCTGGGTTTGCTGCAACAAAGTCTTCGATTAATTTATCTGCGCGGTGGCGTGCATTACATTCAATACAGTCAACCATTGGGTCACTAAAGTGATCAACGTGACCGGATGCCTTCCATGTTGTGTGATGCTGGAAGATTGCAGAATCAAGACCAACTACATCATCATGAAGTTGGGTCATGTAGTGCCACCATTCATTCTGAATATTTCTTTTAAACTCTACACCAAGCGGACCGTAGTCCCATGCACCTGCCTGGCCTCCATAAATTTCTGAAGCCTGATATACAAAGCCTCGTCTCTTACACAAGCTGATGATTTTGTCCAAGGTACATGCGTGTGTGTCTTTTTCGTTATTTGCCATTTTTTATCTCCTTACGACTCTGGCGTGGGCCGTTTTGTGATTTTCCGCACAGTCGGTTCACAAGGAATGTGCCTTCCTGCACGTTTTTTGTTGTATTCGTTGAGATTAACATAAAAATGCTTCTTATACAATGATATTCTTTTCTTCCGGGCACTTTTCAAAGAATTCTTTGATTGCCTCTCGAAGCTCGTCGTTACCTCTGGCAGCTGCATTTACAAACTGAGTCTGAGCGTAGTGGGCAAACTTAAAGTTCTGGCAAAAATAAGTAAAAAAGCGCTGCA
>JAFYDO010000098.1 GCA_017544745.1 Treponema sp.
TGGGTTTCCCAGACCTGGGTTGCTGTCCTTACTACAAGAATTTCCTTTGTTTCAAAATAGCGGTAAAGAGAGGCTACTCCAATTTTAGAACGGTCTGCAATGTCTGTCATTGCAACATCTTCAATTCCTCTTTTAGAAAAAAGCTCGTAAGCAGAGCTCAAGATTTTTTCGATACGCGCATTTCTCTGAGGATCCATTTCTTCTTCTAATGTTTCAATCTGTGACATAAACCATTTCTCCTTATATATCTTTATTATAATTTCCGGTTGCTATTTCTATGGCGCGGTAGGCCCCGTCGTATGTACCCTTTTTCTGCTCATTTATAATGTTACAGCACATTTGTTCAATAAGCAAAGGATTTTGCAATATCTGCTCTACGGCTGCACATGCGCTCTGAGGTGTTTCACATTCCTGAGTTCCATCCCCAAGCTCTGCAGAATGAATTGCACCCCATTTTTCGTGACCGCCAATTCTGCGTATAAAAAGCTTAGGCACCGGATAGAATGCAAGCTCGCTCGGTTTTGTTACAAGAATATCGCTGGCACGCATCATAAGATTTGTAATGTACACTGCCGCAAAAATATCTTTATTAAAGAATACATGAATACCCTGCCCGCTTTTTTCATCCTCGTTGTCTATGGCACTTTGGGCAAAGTTCTTTTCTTCTTCCCAATTATCAAAGTGAAGAACTGGTGCAAAGGCCCCGTCTGCAGCTGTAAGTTCAGGAAGCGTTTGTTTAAGTCCGGTCCACACATTCTCATAGTCACCGCAGTTTATGTATATGCAGGCCTTGTTCTGCTTTACATAAGGCAGCAGCGTTTTTATTATTGATGCAAAAAATTCTCCCTGGGCACCCGCTCCTCCAATTGTAAACAGAAATCGGATTGGCTTGCCGTTTTTTGCACGCTTAATTCTGTTTATACAGTCGGTGTGAACATTGGAAGCAAGCTCGTGGTCAATGTAGTGTCCGGTAAAAATAATGTCCTTATTCTGCATTGGATTTAAGATTTTGTTTCCTTCAAAGCCGTTTAAGGTTCGGTAGCCCCAGTAGGTATTCCAGGTCTGCACAGTGTGAACAGCACCCTCGCTCAGGTGAAGTGCCATTGGCCAGTTATCTGGAATTGCATTTACAACCTGCTTCATTCCTGCATGAACAGCAGCCTGGCTCGGCCAGACATGAGTTGCAATAAAAGGAATGTCCTTTGGTATCTCTCCAAAAACCGAAGTCATGAGCTGGGCTGTTACCTGGTCCTTTGCATTATAAGAAAGCTTTTTAAAACCTTCATAATTAAGCGGCTCCCACAACAGCTTGTTGAACAATCTTGATTTTTGCGAAAGACGTGAGCCCATGGAATACAAATCGTTTTGTGAAGAAATAATTTTAGTACAGGTCGTCTGCGGAAAAGAATTAAGATCCATCCAAAGCGGCGTGTAGCCCATTGCGTATGCAGCGCTTGCCATGGCCATAGAGATTCTGTAGTGCCCAAAGCCCATGCGTATATTTCCAATAATTACAGGCTTTTCGGGGAGAGCGTCGGTAAAGGTCGGAGTGCCTGCTGGTGTTGTAGTGCCTGCTGCTCCGTCCTTTATAACAATTGTCCTGCAGTCAAAAGCCGGAGTAATAACATTGTTCTGTTCCAGACCAAGCGGATATTTTATGCTCCTGTCATCCCCAAATTTACGGATATATTTTTTCTGGGTTTTGAGTGCATTCAAATATACTCTGCTGCTAATTTTATTGCCAAAAATTTCCATTTCTGTTCCCTGCCTATTCGTTACTTATTCGTTAAGTAAAAACTCCCGCTTTTTTGACAAATCAATATAACCTTTTATATTTTCTTTTTTTGTAAATATTTCGTAGTAGTCCGGACCCGTTTGGCGTAATCCAAACTCTTCGTATGCATATTTTTTGCGGAACTCCAGAATCTGCTGCTGGAGCCGGCGTTCTTCTACACCTTCCCTACCCGGGTCATCCGAATACATAAACTGAGTTCCAAAAAGCGAATTTACCTTTGCAATAAGAAGCTTTTCTTTTTCGGTAAGCGAACAGTTTTGTGTGCGCAGGAAAA
>JAFYDO010000099.1 GCA_017544745.1 Treponema sp.
ATGGATATTCAGTTTGCAATTTTGGGAAGCGGCGAACGCTGGTGCGAAGATGAAATCAACAGTATTCAGTCGCGCCTTCCAAACCTGCGTGCCTACATTGGCTATGACGAAAGCCTTAGCCATCTTATAGAAGCAGGTTCAGACTTTTTCTTAATGCCAAGCCGCTACGAACCTTGCGGATTAAACCAGATGTATTCTATGCTCTATGGAACACTGCCAATCGTACGCCGCACCGGTGGTCTTGCAGATACAGTAGAGCAGTACAACGAAGCAACCGGTGACGGAACAGGTTTCCTCTTTGATTCGCTTACACCTGGCGCCATCTACGATACCGTTGGCTGGGCAGTATACGCCTATTACAACAAAAAAGACCACATCAAAAAGATGCAGCAAGCCGGCATGAAAAAAGACTTTAGCTGGGACCGTTCCGTAGACGGCTACATGGGCGTTTATTCTGAGGCTCTTATGCGTGGATGTGGAATAAATACCAACGATTGGGTTTAGAACTCATACCACGAGTTTTTGCGGTTTTTGCGTAGCAAAAATGCGAGCTTGTTAGCGAGCAAGCAAAATACTCGCAGGTATGAGTTTTGATCAGCTTTGCTGATTAAAATTCATACCACTGCTCATCCGTGGTCAGGTACCAATCCGCCTGCAACTTTGCATTGCTGGTGCTGCACCACGAAATGCTTCCGTTATCATTAAGAATGACAACTCGGTTTCCGTTTTGTGCAACGCTCTTTGGAATAGAGGCAGAACGGTTATAAGAAAAATTCTTTTTGGTAGTTATGTTATAGCAGTAAAGCTTGTTCTTTCCAATGTTTGTATAAAGAATGCTTCCGTAAATGTAGGTAAATGCCTCTGCATCCTCTTCGCTAAACTTTAAGAGCATTGTCGGTTTATTTGTACTTGTATTAAACGAATAAACATAAGTAGTCTGAACATTCTCGTTTGACTGTAATACAATTCCATATACAAGATGTCCGTCGGTGCTCAAACCAAAAGATACGTTGCCGCTCAAAGATAATGGAACGGTTTCGTAAGTGTCCGGGTTTACACAAATTAATGGAACCTGAGGATTAGATGCGCTGGACTTTGCAATATAAATATTTCCGTTATCGCAAATTACTGCATCCTGAACACCGGTTCCCGCATAAACCTGCTTAAAGTTTTTATTTGTAAAATCATAAAGATTGATAATCGAGTTACTTTCAATTTCTATAAGATAATTCTTTTCGCCAATCTGGCCAAGCTTGAGAGACTGAATGTTTCCTGTTGGAGTAAACAGTTGTGTAGAAGCCTTTGTATTAAGGTTTACCATTTCTACATTCTGTCTTGTAGATTCACTCCATAAAATTACATTGTTTTCATCATAGTTTATAATGTTTGTCTGGCCCGAAGTTGTCAAAACCTTGTTTACAATTCCAGAATCGTAAGATGACTTAAAGATAGCCTTATCTGTAAGAAAGTAAAAATCAGTTGGGGCAGGACACATATCATAAATCTTTGAATAGGTATTTTCGGTAATTTCCGGCATGCTGGTAGTTGTAATAGACGGATCTGTATCAATCTTATATACAGCACCGGTTTTGCTTCCCAAAAGAATTTCGGTGTAGTTTTTAATTCCCGTATTGATTGCAGCATTACCTCTTGGACCGCGGAACGATTTTACAAGACGTGGATTACTAACTTTTTGTCCGTCAAGATTTTCGAGCATCTTAAGGTCATAGTTATTCTTACCGTCATATTCAAGATAATAAAGATTGGAATCACGGTTTGTAGAAAGAATAATAGGATTTTGAGCCTTGATAGAAGTAACCGAAGTTCCTTTATATGCGTTGAGAATATAAATTGTATTATCGCGAACACCTGCAAGAAAAATATTTGAATTATAAAGCACAACCTGGCTAAGTCCCTGAACAACAGTAAACTTTTCTTTAAGCTGGCCTGTCTGTAAATTGTAATAAGAAAGGCTTCCTGCAGGAGAATAGAACACTGCAGTTTTTTCTGTATCACTGGTTGTAATGTAATTTACAATACTAGTGTTAGCTCTGATTTTATTTATTTTGGTCCAGTTGCTTGTATTATAAAATTCGGCTCCGTCTACAGATGCGGTTCCAACAATAAGGTAAGTTCCCTTTGCAGAAAACTCCAGAGAAGTGATGGAGTCTGTATACTTTTTCATAAATTTACGGGTTAAAGTTCGCCAGTCCCATACGCTTATTTTATTTACAGAACCACCGTCGCTTTCGTAAACTGCAACATAGTTTCCGTTTGGAGCAACAGCAATGAGTTTAATTCCAACATCACTAATCTGATAGTGTTCACCTTCGTTGCCTTCTGTCCACTTAATTAAAAAGCCGTCATCACCTGCTGTAAAATATGAAAGTTCATTTCCAGATTTTACCGGCAGAGATTTAATGGTTGTTATCTGAGCCTGATGTGACTGAGTAGAAATATGTGCCTGTGCAAAAAAGGGAAGTGAGGCACTTAAAAAAATCAAAATACAAATAATCTGTTTTTTCATTTTACTTTGCTCCCATAACAAAATAATTTATATCACCTATTAATCCTATTATAAACAAAACTGCAATAAAAGCAAAACCTATAAACTGAATATAATACTGAACCTTTGGAGGAACTTTGCGGCGGCTTACAGCTTCTATAATTGCAATTAGTATGAGTCCTCCGTCAAGCACAGGAACCGGCAGCAGATTCATTATAAAAAGACTTATGCTAATTACTGCCATAAGGTTTGCAAGATTTATAAAGCCTGTTTTAAAATCCTGCGCAAAGCCTTCTTTGGCTACAGTTCCAAGCATATCAGTTACGCGGGCAGGTCCACCAACAGCATTTTTTAAGTCTACACCCTTAAATAAAATAGCAATACTCTTAAAAGTTAATCCCACATATTCAAATCCGTCTAAAAATCCCTGAACTATAGAACCAAAAAATCCGTAATGTGGTGTATGCTTTTCCAAAAGACTTTGGGTATCTGCAGCAACACCAATTTTACCGGTTCCCTGTTCTTTATCAAGCTCGGAATGAACTGTAAAGGTAAGAGTAGCCCCTTCACGCAAAACTGTAATGAGTAAATCTTCATCAGGCCGGAGGGATACCTCTTCAATAATCTGGCTAAAATCTTCTACAGCCTTATTATTGATTTTTATAATTTCATCACCGGTAAGAAGCCCGGCCTGTCGCGCTGCAGAACTTGAATTTTCATAAAGCTCATCTGCAAGAATAATTTTGTTTGAATATGAATAATAGGTATAGCCAATTCCATTTATAAGAATAAAACAGAAAACCGCAAACATAAAATTAAAGAATGGACCTGCAAAACCAATAAGGGCGCGCTTAAGGGGATGAACACCATACAATGAATCGGGGTCTGCATTTACTTCTTTAAGATTTTTGTCCAGTGCTTCGCGAAATTCGTTTTCGCCCTTCATGCCGCAGTAACCACCCAGAGGAATAGCCGAAAGCCTGTAATCTGTACCACGGATTGTTTTATGTAAAAGGCGGGGACCAAAGCCAACAGAAAAGGATTCTACTTTTACTCCAAAAAGCTTTGCAAAAATAAAATGTCCAAATTCATGAAACAGTATTAAAAAGAAGAGGCAGAGAATTCCATATATCCATTTCATATAAGTTCCGCCGTGTAGCTTCTGGCTTCCTGGTCAGCCTTAAACACATCATCAAAGCTTTTAATTTTATGATTCCAGTTTTTATCAAGCACAGACCTTACAATGCGCGAAATTGCCTGGAAGCTTATCTTTTCTTCAAGGAAAGCATTTACAGCAACTTCATTGGCAGCATTAAAAGCAATAGGGTAGGCTTTTCCAAATTTTACACATTCAAACGCATAGCTTAGCATTGGAAAATCCTGCATGCGTGGCTTAAAGAAGGTCATGGTTTTATCAAACAAATCAAAAGGTTCAAGATAGTTTTCTTTTATATCAGGCCAGGTAAGTGCATTTACAATAGGATGCTTCATATCTGGTTCGCTAATCTGCGCATAAAGCATGCCATCCTTTGTTCTTACTAGAGAATGAACAAGACTCTGCGGATGAACTACAACTTCTATCTGGCTTGCGTCTACATCAAAAAGTTGTGCTGCTTCTATAACTTCAAGCCCTTTATTTGCAAGAGTTGCAGAATCAATTGTAATTTTCTTTCCCATCTGCCAGGTCGGGTGATTAAGAGCCTGTTCAATAGTAACCTGTTCAAGTTCAGGTTTTGTAAG
>JAFYDO010000100.1 GCA_017544745.1 Treponema sp.
TCTGTCATCAATCCATTCCTTCTGATTATCATGCGGAATGTTTTTTGCAACAAAGCATGCAAGCTCAACAGATTTTTCCCAGGTGGACTTTGAAGAAGCAGCAAGTGCTTCCAGATCAAGCCCGGCATTTTCTTTAAAATACTCACGAATAACCGCAGCCTGCTCTGCATCAACCAGATACTTAATTTCAAAAGCAACCGGTTCGTCGGTGTAAGGCTCGCAGGTTTTAAGCTTTTTAAGATTTACTTCATATTCTTTTTCTATATAGTTTGAACTTTGGCAGGAAATAAAAAACACACAATAAATCAAACAAAGGCTGCAAAAAAACTTAAACACTAATCTGGCTGATTTCATTTTTTGTCATCCTCTTTGTGGAAGGCCTGCTTTTGTTCATACATAATATTGTCTACGTTTTCTACTGCCTGCTCCAGAGTAAGCTCCGACTGCGGTGGCACGGAATAAGTTCCAACGCTGGCAGTAAGATTATAAGGCAGGTGCATAACAGAAGTTTTGGAAGCAAGACGCTTTTTTATCATTTCGCAGTAATCTTCACCATTGTAATTTTTACTGCTGCCTACAATAAGGAATTCGTCTCCACCATAACGTATACAAAGCCAGTTTTTCGGAACCGTTTCCATAGCAGCGGCGGCAACTGTTTTTACAGCAAGGTCTCCGTGCAAATGTCCAAACTGGTCATTGATATGCTTCATCTTGTTTATATCAACAAAGAACAGAACTGTGGTAAGGCCGTTCTTTTTATTATGCGCATAAAACGGTTTTGCAAGCTTGTCCAAGCCCTGACGGTTGAGTGTCCCCGAAAGCGCATCCTTTGTAGAAAGCTTAAGGTACTGCTGGCTCATCTGCTTGAACATATTCTTTTTTCGGAAGTGTTCTATACCGGTTCCCATACTTCGTGTCCACATATAGCCGTAGCGGTTGTCTATCATTGTAAGATTGTTTTTTGCAACATAATAACCGTGAACATAAGAATGATGGAAAATAGGCATGAATAAAAAGACATTGCTTTTATCCGTGGTTTTCATTTTTGAAGGAATAAGGTCGTGGGACGGAAGCAGTTCCCTAAGGTACTTCTTATTATCCTGAACCGAACAGATGGCCTGTACCTGAGCCCCGTAACTAAGATTCTGCGGCAGGTTTTCGGCAGAGTTTATAAGAACTGAATTCCAGTCGGATTTCATAAAGATACAGAAATCAGGGCCTTCGAATCTGTGCGATTTTACAAAGAAATTCTCAAGATTTGTAAGCAGGGTAAAAACATCTGCGGCTTCTGTAAAGATTTCTCCAAGGGTTTCAAGGTGACTGTCAAATTCTTCTTTTTTGTTTGCATCATCAAGAATGTTGAGTGCAAAAAGATTCTGCTCGCTTGTTACAGAATAACTGCAGCCACAGGTGTTTCTGAAAATCGGCGTGCTTTTTACATTAAGCACCTGCATTGGATTTACGCCGCGAATCAGACGGGTTACTGCCTCTACCCCAAGAAGATCTGCACAACTTTTTACAGTTGTTAAAGAAGGTTTTGTACACTGCGCTTCGGTAATATTATCAAAGCCAAGAATTTTAAGCTGTTCGGGTACTTTGATTTTGTTTTCAAGACAAACCTTGAGCAAAGCCATTGCAAGTAAATCATTAGCACAACAGAAAGCCTGAGGAAGTTTTTTTCCTGATTTTACATAGTCATCAAAAAATCTATAGGCACAGTGGTAGTCGCAGGAATCTATTGTATAAACCTTTTCCTTGTCAAAGGTAATATTGTTGTCCTTAAGAACTTCCATGTATGCTTTGTAGCGTTCGGATATATCAACAGACTGCTCTTTTCCCGAAAGATAAGCTATATCCGAAACATTGTGCATTTTTATAAGATGAGCAAGAACGTCGTACATGCCCGAATAATTGTCTACACGCAGGCAGCAGATACCCTGCATTTTTTTATTGATTGAAATTGCGGGCTTTTTTGATTTTAAAATGCGCAGACGTTCATGCTCCAGAACTCTTGCGTTTCCAATTAAATCAGAAAGAATTACGATTCCGTCAAATTCTTCATAATTGATAAGATTAAAAATTGAAAAACCAGTTGAGTTTGGAAAGCCGGAATATTCAACATAATTATATGTATTGAACACATATATGTCGATGTTTTTGCCTTCGACGGCACGCATCATTCCGTGAATAAAATCTTTAACAAAATAAGAGCTCCATCCGCAGCCAAGAACAGCAATTCGTCGATTCATAAAGTCTATTATACCACGGTTTAACTGATATTCAAAGAGTATTTGATTTCCTGCGGTTATTTAATCTTAAGCGAGCGCAGATATTCTTTTCTTTCGGTCGAGACCCTAAAGCTTTCGCAGGCCTTTTGGATTGCTTTGTTGTGAGTCCAGGAGTCCAGCTTTTGCTTTTGAATAAACGGGAGTGTGGCGTCCCACTGCTTTACAAGCGCTTCTGCAAAAAGCCAGGCCGTCATCATATTTACATAGTATTCATTACTGCGAATTTGTGATGGCAGTTCAAGATATTCCGGTTTAAAATCATCATCTAAAAAGTATTTCATTAAAAGCAGCATGCCCACGCGTTTGGTAAAAGGTGCGTCGTCCTGTATCCACTGTTCAAGCTTGGGCAAAAGCTTTAGTCTGTTCTTTTTAAGTGCCGGCGGGTTAAGAGAGTCGCTCACAGCCCAACTGTTGATGTAGGGCAAAAAATGCTCAAGCTGGGTAAGACATTCATCATAATTCTTAATCTTATTTATAAGCGCAATGTGCAGGCTGTTCTCTTCGTGATATTCATGGGGAAGGCTCTGTAAAAAAGTCTGGAGCACATCTGGTGGCAGCTCCTTTACGCGACAAAGAATTAATTTATAAGACGGCGAGCGCACTCCAATAAAAGCCTCCCGCGGCAAGGTCGGAACAAGCTTTGCAGAAAAGTCCCCGTATTTTTTGTCCTGATATTCAAACAGTATTTTTTGAATCTGGGTCATAGCATTTAAACTGTAAATCATAAAAAAACAGATGTCAATGTTGTAGAGAAAAGAGCGTTTGCATGTTATCATAAACAAAAGGAAAAAAACATGGATAAAGCTTTAAATCCAAATTACAAAAAAACCTTGCGCGCGTGCTATCTGGGTTTTATTACCCAGGCAATTGCAGCAAACTTTGCGCCTTTGATTTTCTTAAAGCTTCATAACGACTACCAGATTCCGCTTGGACTCATTGCGCTTATTCCA
>JAFYDO010000101.1 GCA_017544745.1 Treponema sp.
CTTCATCTTGTTATAGGTCAGCATCCGGGTGCGGCAAGTCTTGGTTCATGGTTCACAGAAAAAACCATGTTCAAGGATATTATTTTGCCTACGGATTATCAGAACGTAAGCTTTGTTGCAGGCGACAGTCAGATTCCAGATTTGACCTCGCTCAAGCACATGCAGAAAATCAAGCTTATACGCAACCTTAAGAACATAGACGCCGACTATCTCATTCTTGACCTGGGAGCAGGAACCCATCAGTTTATTCTTGATATGTTCCTTCTTTCTCCGCAGGGAATTGTAGTTTCGGCACCAGCTGTTACTGCTACTCTCAACGGATACCTTTTTCTTAAGAACGCTGTTTTCCGCCTGCTTTATACAACCTTTAAGAAAAACACTCCGGGACGCGAGCTGCTCGATAACCTTAAAAAAGATTCAGCCAGTATGCAAAAGCTTTATATTCCTCAGCTGGTACAGGCTCTTGGAAAGGTAGATCCTCAGACAACCCAGCTTTTTATTACACGCATGCAGCAGTTCCGCCCACGTCTTGTAATGAATATGATTGAAAATCCTGCCGACGCAAATAAGGCACAGAGAATAAAGACAAGCTGTAATCAGTATCTTGGACTGGACATTGATTTTCTTGGACTTATGTACCGCGATATGCTTCAGGACAAGGCGCTTTCTTCGCAGCTGCCGCTGGTTGTTTATAAACCGCAGTCTGTACTTGGACAGGCAATCTACCGCATTGCAGACAAGGTTATAGAAACTCCGCCACACTTCTTTGATGACGACTTTGATCCAGAAACCTTTAATTCCGACACCTTTATTAATGCCGAAGAGGAAGCTAACAGCGACTATGACTTTAAGCTTTCGGGAATTGAAGACCTGGTCGGCGGTGGTGAACTTACAATAGGCGAGCTTGCCGAAATGATTAAAACCCAGCAGTTTGATTTGATTCAGTTGAAAAAAGAAAACCAGCTGCTTAAGAGCAAGCTTGTCAAAGCAGTTCAACAGGGGTTCAAAATTTAAAATGTTTTTATATATCAACTTTCCATCCTGGATTCATCCGCAGATATTTCCGGGCGTAAAATTTTTGGGACTTCTGCGATGGTACGGCCTCATGTATGTCTTTGCCTTTGGCACTGCATATCTTTTACTAAAAAAAATTGCAGCCGAAGGAATGATGGACGGCAAGAACAAGCTTGGAAAAAACTACACAATTACAGAGGACGACCTGTTTAGCTTTTTGGGCACAGGAATCCTTTTTCTGCTGCTTGGAGCACGAATTGGCTCTACCCTCATTTATGACCGTACAGGCCTTTACTGGCATAGACCCTGGCTCATTTTCTGGCCCTTTGACCTAAACGGAAACTACACCGGCTTTCAGGGAATGTCATACCACGGCGGCTTTATAGGTGGCCTTTTGGGAATGATAATCTGGTGCATACGCCACAAACAGCCGATCGCCCGCTGGACCGACGCCATGGTCTGCTGTATTCCGCTTGGCTACACCTTTGGACGAATCGGCAACTTCTTAAACGGAGAGCTTTTTGGCCGCGTTACAACTGCTCCCTGGGGAATTGTATTCCCTGATGCAGAACGCTTTTCTTCTTCGCTGGGATGGGTTCAGGAGTTTGCAATAAAGATTGGTATGAATATAGACGGACTGCGCCTGGTAAATCTTCCGCGCCATCCAAGCCAGCTTTACGAAGCTCTTTTTGAAGGAATTATCCTGTGGGTAATTATCTGGCTTTGCCGTAAGCACAAAAAATTTGAAGGAATGCTAAGCTGCATTTATACAGGCGGCTACGGCATTTTCCGCTTTTTTATTGAATATTTTCGCGAACCGGATGAAGAAATTGGCTTTGTCATTGGAGACACAAGTGCCAATATTTACGAAAACGCTTCGCTCACAAACTTTTCTACAGGACAAATTCTGTGCTTCCTCATGATTTTGGGCTCAATTATCTGTGCAACTGTTCTTATAATAAAACAGAAGAAATCCGCTGTTTCTGCCGATAATTAACTGAGGTATTGTTTATGAAAAAGAATAATATATCGCTTTTGGGATTAGGCATGATGGTCATGTCTTTAACTATTCTTTCCGCACTTATAGGCTGTAAATTTAATCTGTCGGACAACAAGTATCTTCCGCGTCCGGATATAAGAGTTCTTGATAATGAAATAGAAATCCGCGGAACCTATGTAAATTCAAACACGGAATATATCAATATCTACAGACAGGATGTTACCGAGTCTGAAAAAGCTGAAATTGAACGAATTGCTATTCTGTTTCCTGCTGGATTTAATAAAGCAGATCAGACTTATGTTTATGATGATGTAAACATTTTCCGCAACAGAAAATACCGCTATTATGTACGCTTTGTAGAAAATGACGGAAGCAAAAACAGAACCGAATGGAGCGAAGCAAAACAGAATACA
>JAFYDO010000102.1 GCA_017544745.1 Treponema sp.
ACTTGAGCGCGATGAACTCACCGGTCTTTATACCCGCCAGGCCTTTTTGCGCAAAGCAGAAGAAATACGCAGCCAGAACATGCATAAGCACTTTTGTATAATGGCCTTTGACTTTGATAACTTTAAATCTTCAAATACACTCTACGGCGAAGAAAAATGTAATGAATTTCTTGCCTACACTGGAAGACGACTCAAGGGTGTTTTACCAAAAGGAATTGCCGGACGCTTTGGAGGAGACCAGTACGTTCTGTTCTATGCCTACGAGGGCGAAACAATTGATTTAAAACGTCTTAATGATGTTACCTCTTCTATTCTTGCTTCGGCACCTATTCCGCATCAGGTTGTAAAAACCGGTGTAAATGCACCTATAGACAATAACCAGCCAATGGTAGTCTGCTGCGACAGAGCCTTTCTTGCAATCCGCGAAATAAAAGGTATTTACGGAAAGAATCTTGCATTCTACGAAAACAAACTCCAGAAGCAGCTGCTCGACGAACAGCGCATTATTGAGACAATGGAGCAGTCGCTCAAAAAAGAAGAGTTCAAGGTTTACTATCAGCCAAAGCACGAAACCATTTCCGGAGAAATTGTTGGTGCCGAAGCCCTGGTCCGCTGGAATCATGAAGAATACGGCTTTATGTCTCCGGGCCAGTTTATTCCTCTTTTTGAAAAAAACGGCTTTATTTCCAAGCTTGATGTTTATATGCTGGAGCATGTCTGCCAGGACCTTAAACGCTGGAAGAAAAGCGGACTTCCTCTTGTTCCTGTGTCTGTAAATGTTTCGCGCCACGATTTTATAGAGCCGGGTTGTATAGACAGCCTGATTAAGCTTGTAGACCGTTACAAAATTGACCATTCCCTTATTCACATGGAAGTAACCGAGTCCCTCTATTCTGAAAATACCGATTTAATCATAGATCAGGTAAAAAAGATTCAGGAACTTGGTTTTTTGATAGAAATGGATGACTTTGGTGCCGGTTATTCATCTTTAGGTCTTCTTTCAACCTTCCCTCTTAATATTCTTAAGCTGGATATAACCTTTGTACGCAATATAAAAACCAACGAAATTGTAATAGAAAATATAATCAAGATGGCCCACCGTCTTGGTCTTCTTACAGTTGCCGAAGGTGCAGAAACCAATGAACAGGTAGCCACCTTAAAAACCCTTGGTTGTGATTTTATTCAGGGCTACTACTACAGTAAACCGCTGCCGGTTTTGGAATACGAAAATTATCTTGGCAAGTCTAAAAAGCATAAAGAAAGAATTAAACTCCAGGAGCTTGAAGGAGAAAAAGAGGCAAGCGATGAAAACGACTGGCACATGAATGAAAACATGCTCATTGCTGCTACAGAAGTAGCCGAAAGTGTTCCAGGCGGATTTTTCTCTTATCATGCAGACGGAGACCTTGAAATAATTTCTTTTAATCGCGAACTCTTGAAACTCTTTGCCTGTAAAAATGCAGAAGAATTCCGTGAATATACAGGCAATTCCTTCCGTGGCATTGTTTACAAAGATGATTTTGAATATGTTCAACAAAGCATACAAAGCCAGATTACAAAAGAAAATACCCTGGATTATGTAGAATACAGAATTAAAGCCAAAGACGGCACCATGAAGTATCTGCGGGATTACGGCCGCTTTGTAAAAACAAAAAAGTACGGCGATATCTTCTATGTCTTTTTGTATGACGCAACCGAAGAAGAGCGCTGGAAAATTAATGCCCAGCTTAATGATTTAAAGGGAAAAGAACTGGAACGCACTGTAAATCTTGCCAAGAGTGCAAATCATGCAAAAAACATTTTTATTTCCAACATTGTTCTGGACATTCTGCCAAGAATAAATACGGTTATAGAATGCACAGATAAAATCTGGGAAAAGCTCGGCAACAAAACACCTGTAAAAGAAGAAATTTCTACCGCAAAAAAAGCAGAAGAGCATCTTCTTAATCTTGTTAACAACCTGCGCGAGCTTGCAATTGTAGAAAACGGTAATCTGAAGCTTGCTGAACATCCGACAGATTTAACCGGGGCTGCTAAAAAAACTGCTTCCCTCATAGAAGATTTTGCCAAAGAAAAGGGCGTAAAGATTGAATATTGGGAAGAAATTTACAACCCCTACATATATCAGGATTTGATACATACAACCGATGTTGTCTTTAATATTGTCCAGAATGCCGTAAAATATACTCCAAAGGGTGGTACTGTAAAATTTGGAATAAGGCAGACCCCCGGAAATAACAAAAATGAATGTAATATAGAGTTTATCTGCGAAGATAACGGTGTTGGAATTTCCAAAGAATTTATGCCTTATATCTGCAAACCTTTTGCAAGAGAAGACAACAAGATTAACAGAAAGCATCCAAGCTCCGGACTTGGCCTGCATCTTGCAAAATCACTGCTTATAATTATGAACGGTACAATTGAATTTTCAAGCGAACCGGGCATAAAAACCATTGTAAAGACTTGTCAGCCTCACCGATTTGCAAAAAAAGAAGATGTCGAAAAAGAAACTGTCCTTACACAGAATGTCCGCTAATTTGCCTTAATTACATCTAAAACCCTTTTTTCATTAAAGAGCTTCATAATTATTCCGCCCAGGGCACAGCAGCCTGCCGCTACAAGAGCAACAATTCTGTAGCCGGTTCCGTTTGCAGCACCAATTGTTGCAAGCGAGGTAAAAATGAGCATGGCGGCACTCTGACCAAATTTCATGGCAAAGGTGCGGGCGGCATAAAACATTCCGCTGCGGTTCTCGCCGGTAAGAATTTCATCACTCTGGGCAATGTCGGCAACAATAGCCTGAGGACATATTCCAAAAATTGCCATTGGGAAGGAACCGAGTAAAACTATGAGCACAGCCTGTACATAAATATTGAGTTTGAGGTCCGGTCCGCAGATTCCCGTAAAGCCAAAGGTAATAACGAATCCTATGAACGCAATTACAACCAGGGCCTTTTTTCCTATCTTGTGTGCAAGCTTTGTTATGAACGGATAGAAGATAAGAGATGCTGCGGTAAGACCTACAAACATTACCATGGACATAGATTCGTCAAATCTTAGCAGACTTGTTACAAAGAACGGAAGTCCTGTCTGGAACATTGTAAGTCCCAGAAAGTATATAATATCCTGTAAAACAAAAACGCGGAAATCTTTGTTTTTAAAAGTTGTCGCAAGAGATTTTAGAACAGGGCTTGTTCCCGGTTGTGCTTCGCAGTAATCTTTTTCATTAATTCCAAAGGCAGGAACAAGCATAAAGATTGTTGCAAGAACAGCAAGTATGCCAAAAGCCAGTCTCATGGCTGGAATGCGTTCAAATCCGGCACCCATAAATAAACCCCAGATTCCTGGAGCAAGGTAGCCTATTGCAGTACCCACAATGAAGGTAAGAGAAATACAGGTAGAAAGCTTGAGTTTTTCATCCTGAGTGTGGGCAAGCTCGGCAAGGAGGGAGGTATAAGGGGTGCAGTAACAGGTAATTGCAAAATAATAGAGGGCTACAAAAATAAAAAGCCAGGCTACATTTATACCGGAAACTCCTTTTATTGGAGTACAGAAAACCAGAATAAAAATAAGACCAAGAGGAATTGCACTGTAACGCATAAATGGAATGCGGCGGCCAAGCTTACTCCTGCATTTGTCGGACCAGTTGCCAATCAGCGGGTCGGTAATAGCATCAAAAATGCGTCCGCCTGCAGTAATAAGACCAATGATGGTAAGGACTCCAAAAATAACACGGCCTTCCGGGATAAGAGAAATCATTCCTTCGGATTTTGCAACGGCATCGGGCTGATAAAAATATACCAGCCAGGAACCAATTAAACCGCTTATGATTGACCAGCCTAACTGACCAATTGCATAACACCACATTTTTCCGCGTGTAAGAGATTTCATAGGTAGAGCCTCCTGTTTATTTAAGTCCGCTTAAGAGTACATCGGCAAGAAGTTTTAGCTGAATGCTGCCGTTCTTTTTTGTATCCATGTCCAGCATTTTTCCGCTGAGCGAAAGCTTTTGTGCTACGCTAAAGAAGGTATGCATAAGTGTAAAGTAAAGCATCTCACCATATGGTTTATATTTTTCGCCGATAGAACCGTCATCAAAACCCTTCTGAATTGCATCAGAAATAATCTGTTTTACCAGAAGGATTTTTGCTTCGTAATTTGCCATGGCTTCCTTTGGAATTTTTTCTTTAACTGCAAAAGCGTCAAACAGATAAATAAAGCGCAGAAAGTCAGTTTCTTTTTCGTAAAGTCTGATGAACAGAGCAAAGATTTCCTGGAGCTGATCGTAGCCGTTTGAGTTTTTGTATTTTGGACGCAGGAGCGAAGGCAGCACATTTTCCATTTGGGTTTCCCAGACCTGGGTTGCTGTCCTTACTACAAGAATTTCCTTTGTTTCAAAATAGCGGTAAAGAGAGGCTACTCCAATTTTAGAACGGTCTGCAATGTCTGTCATTGCAACATCTTCAATTCCTCTTTTAGAAAAA
>JAFYDO010000014.1 GCA_017544745.1 Treponema sp.
CCACCACCAACGATGAGTGTAGAAGCGTTCTTCATAAGGCTTTCGAGAACAGCGATCTTTGAAGAAACCTTTGCACCACCGATGATTGCAGTCATTGGTTTTTCTGGGTTTGTTACCATTGGCTGAATGTATTTAACTTCTTTTTCCATGAGGAAGCCGCCAACAGATTCAACAGGCATAAACTTTGCAATAGAAGCAGTAGAAGCCTGATCGCGGTGAGCTGTACCAAAGGCATCGTTTACAAAGATGTCTCCGTATGTAGCCAATTCCTTAGCCATTACATCGCGTTCTGCAGGGTCCTTAGAAGTTTCTTCCTTGTGGAAGCGAACGTTTTCGAGCATTGCAACAGCGCCTTCCGGAAGAGCGTCAATTGCAGCCTTCTGTCCAAGTGCATCTGGAAGGAAAGTAACTGGCTTTCCGAGCTTTGAAGCAAAGTATTCTACAACAGGCTTCATGCGGTTTTTACCGTTGATGAACTTTTCTGCATCAGCGTCTGTCCAGGTTTTTCCGGCTTTTTCTGCCTTTTCCTGAGCCTTTTTTACGTCCTTTTTAGGGTCACCAAGGTGGCTCATAAGAACAAGTGAACGTGGGCTCTGTTCAAGAATGTATTTGATTGTAGGAAGAGCAGCCATGATACGTGTATCATCCTGAACTACTCCGTCCTTCATAGGTACGTTAAAATCAACACGCATAATGATGCGTTTGCCTTTCAAATCAACGTCTTTAACAGTCTTAATCATAATAAAACTCCTTATGTGTTATTACTATAAAATATAATGATTATTTACTATAAATTCAATATTGATAAAAATACGTGCTGATTTTTAAATAATATACAAGATTCAATTTGGCGCGAGGGAACAAAACGGGGGACAAAATGACTCTGACTGTTGATGCCGCGCAGCGGCAGTCAATAGTTCCATTGCAACAGTCAGCGTCAAGCCGGCTAGCCGGCGCTTTTGGCCCCCGTTTTGTGACCGGGAGCCTATTTGATTCTGTACTATTTAATAAAAAAAACCGCATGATATTTTTACCATGCGGTTTTATATATTAAGATTTTCAAGAAGAATTATATTTTATTTGGCATCGTAGTAGTCGTACCAGCTGTCATCATCGAGAGTAAATACGTAGGAAGAATCCTTTGTATCATCTCCACCGAGGTTTGCTACGATAATTGATGACATGAGTCTTTCAGTAAGCACATCCTTAAGGAACTGTGTCTGATCATCGTTGTCCTGAACATCATCCATAGCCTGCTGAAGCTGGTAATCATACAACTCCTTGTCGATTTCGTACACTACATAGTAGGTATATTCTTCTCTATATTCCTTAACAATCTTTGGATTCTTTGAATCAATTTGTGGTGTACGTGTCTTAATCCAGTAATCACAAACCTTTTCAAAACCATTGATTGTAACATTTGTCATTGATGCAGAAAAAATCTTTGCAGATTTTTCATCTACCTGCTGTCCGGCATCTTGTAAACTCATTTCTGACTGAATTGTCTGTGCAATTGTCTGTTCAATAGAAGAAGCAATCTCTGCCTTTGCATCTACCTGCTGTGTCCAGATCTTAAGGAAGTCAAGGTTTGTTCCCTTATTCTGAAGAATAATGATCTGACTGCTGTTTGGAATATCCAGTGATTTACGAACTCTTTTCTGAGAACCGTCGCCAATTGCTATTACCCAGTCCGGAACCTGTGAACCAAGTGCAAGTCCAGGGTAATCAATAATTTCTGGTGTTCCTGTCATCATAACAGGGTCTGCACCCTTGAGCTTGAGGGTAGAACCGCAGGAAGCCAGAAGACCAACCAAAGCCAGTGCTGTCAATGCAGATAAAATAATTCTTTTCATATCAAATCTCCTTGTGTTTGATGTTATCTATATAAAAAAACACTTTGCAAGAAAAAGGTAACATAAAAATATTAAATTTAATAAAAAAAATGCGGAGCGGGGAAGGCCTTCCACATTATAAAATGAACCCATATAGTGGCTCCCAGTCACAAAACGGAGGTCAAAAGCGCGGCCTAGGCCGCTTGACGCTGACTGTTGCAGTGGAACTATTAAATGCCGCTATCGCGGCATCAACAGTCAGAGTCATTTTGCCCTCCGTTTTGTTCCTTCGCGCCACTAAATTATTTTTATTTATAATATACGACCTCTAACCCCGCTCCGCATTTTTTC